>JACQGT010000080.1 GCA_016199425.1 Chloroflexota bacterium | reverse complement strand
CTGCTTGGATCAGCCATCTGTCCAGGGATATCTACTCAAAACGCATCTCCCACAGATCGGAGTCTGTGGTCGAAGGCTCAAAACGGAGAAAAAGCTCCCGGCTGGCCCCTTCCGCCATCTCAAACTCGGCATTGCCCGCGCCGTTCCGCCAGGCTGTGCTGGCCGAAAACTGCACCCGCCCGGCTCGGATGATAAATCGCATACTCTGCCCCGGCTGCAAATCGTACTCGGAAGGGGTGCCTTCGGGCAGGCCGTGGGAGGCCGGGTCGAGGGTAAAGCGGATGGGATAGTCGAAGGAGTTGGTGGCAATCAGCAACGCCTGCTTTGGGCCAGGCGCGGTAGGCGATCCGCTCTCTCTTTCCGGCGTGGAGGTCGGAATCTGTTCAGATGGGAGAGCAGGGGGTGGAATCGGGCGCGCCTGCTGCTCTCCGGCAATCTCCACCACCGGCAAAAGGTCGAAATCCCCGTCGCAGATAAGCCATTGGGGCGCATTGGCAACCCAGCCACCCTCGACAAAGCGGGGATCCACGGCCAGCCAATCCCCGTTGACTGTGCGTCCCACGGCCAGCACACGCCCCTGGTTTTCTTCGCTGGTGCGCAATTTGCCGATGATCAGATAGTTTGTGCCTGGCCCGCTGCGCACATTTAGTGACGGAATTTGGGTCTGGCAGAGGATGCCTTGCGGCTGCGGTTCAGGTGTCGGCGTCGGGGTCATCAGCGCTTCCTGGATCAACAGCGGCTCCAGTTCGCTGCGCGCAACAGTGACGCCGTTGATCCCCGCCGGTTTTCTGTTCTCGCGCAGGGCGTAGTAGACCCCGCCGCTGTAGGCAGTTGGCAGCCATTCGCAGATGCGTTGGCTGCTGGTCTGCAAGCAATGGGGCAGATAGAGGGTAGTTTGCGCAGCCGCGGTCGCATCCAGAACCGCCAGCCCTGTGTTTGTGATTGTCAGCGCTTCCTCACCCCACAGAAACGCAGCATCTGCGCCTGTGCGGTTGTGAATCCACGCCGCGTCCAGGGACGGCGCTGCGGCTACAGCCAGCCTCAGATTGGCCGATCCCGTCGCCGCGGCGTCAGCGCTGACTTCGTAGAAGGCGGAACGGCGGATGGGGTAAGAAATCCACTGGCAGGCTGCGTCGTCGGTTACATCCGCGGCACAGGTAAAAAGCGTCAGTCCGGCCAGGGGGCGGGCAAGCAGCAGTCCTGTGGCCCGGTTGGCGGGCAGTTCGTAGAGGTCGTTATCCAAAAAGAAAAAAAGCGCCTTTTCGGTCCGGTTGAGTACAATCGTCCCCGTCACCACTTCGTCGGGCCGCAGCTCGACCACAGGCAGTTGCGCGGCGGGCGCAGGCGTGGCAACCACAGGAGGTGGGGCGGTGACAGTGACAACAACAGTGACTGTCACCGGCACTGAGATCACCGGCTGGGCTGCGACGGGCGTCAGTTGGAGTCTGCTTGCGGGGCGGGTGGCGGTGAAAACGCCCTGCGCGCCCAGCGCGCTCGGCTGCACCCCCCGGGGCGTGGACTGCCCTGCCCGGGCCTGCCCCCCCTGACTCAGCGTCAAAAGGGCCAGCAGGCCGACAAACAGGCCAAATGTCAGACAAAAAGATATGACTTTTTTGCGTACCATTGAGTACTCCCATTCCAGCGTTCGGGTTGCCCGTCCGCCACAACTGCTTACACTTCACCGATTTCCCTTGCCCACTACCGACAGAAATATCGTAGGGGCGCTGCTTGCTGCGCCCGACGCACACCGGGCGCAGCAAGCAGCGCCCCTACGGTGCATTTGCTCTTTGACGCCTAGTATACCCCCATCCACCGGAAGAAGCGAAGTTACCCGGCCTCTTCCCACTCCTCGCGCAGACGCTCCACGCAGGCCAGCAGCCAGCGGCGTTCCCCAAAGACCTCGACGGTGATTGTGTCGTCGTAGCGAAAAGATCGCAACACACGCAGATTGGCAGCCAGGTCCATCCCGCCGCGGATGGCCGCGCCAAAGGGCAGGTGCAGGTCTTCCACGCCGTTGTTGTCGCTGATGTGGATGTGGGCCAGCCGGTCGTTGAGGGAAAAGAGGTACTCCCGGGTCATCGTCTTGGCCATGGCCAGATGGCCGTGGCCGATGTCGAAAAGCAGCTTCAGATCGGGCACCCGCTGGAAAATCTCCCGAAAGTATTTGTGCTGGTGGCGATTGTCCGGGCTATTTTCCATGGCCACGGCCACGCCCTGCTCCCCGCCGTGACGCACCAGAATCTCCAGCATCTGCCGGTAGAACTCGTAGCCCTGGGCCTCGCTCAGATAGGGGGGCCAGCCCATAAAGTGCATCGTACACAGCTTTGCCCCGACGATCTGGGCCACGTCGATGGAGCGGCGCAGTTCATCCACCGCGGCCTGGCGCACCAGGGGCGAGGGGTTGTGAATGGGCAGATAGGGTGCCGTGTGGCAGACAACCCCCAGCCCCGCCTCCTGGATGGCCGCGGCGACGGCCCGCCAATCTGTGATTTCCGGGGCCGCGCCGGGCGCTTCCACCGTCAGGTCGATGTAGTCAAAGCCATTGGCGGCGAACCAGTCGATCTCATCGAAAAGCTGCCGGTAGGGGTCGTTCATCGCGCCGATCTGCATGGGTCTATTCTCCTGAAATCAGTGATCAGTAAGCAGTAAGCAGTGATCAGTTGACGGCTCACGCTGTCACTGATTACTGCTCTGAAAAAAAGGACACGGATACACGGATCGTACGGATGCGCACGGATAAAATCTGCGGTTTCTGCCGGGTGCCCCCTGGGCGCTGCGTTCTGCTTTTCATTCTCCGTGGCGCTCGACGGTGCATGAAGAACTGATTATTGATTACTGTTCACTGGATTTTGATTGTCTCTGCCAGGGGCCAGCGCTGCCCGACGATAGCCCGCGGATCGTCTACGGGCAAGGGGTCGCCCGTCGTCCCGTCGTAGACGATTAGTTCCAGCCGGTAGTTGCCTGGCGGGGTTGCGGCGGGGATGGGCAGGGCAAGGGTTGTTCGATGATAATTTCGTGTAGTCATACTAAAGAATGGTGACTCATCCTTTTGGGCCAGCAGAACGGCTTCTGCGCCCGCCAGCCCATACAGCCGCAAACTGGTGCGCAGATTCTGCGCGGCAACGCCCTCGCCGATCTCCCAGCAGAGGGTGGCGTAGAGGCTGCTGCCCGCCTGGGGCGCGGGGGAGTAGCTTGCACCGCGCAGGATCATTCCATCCCCAAATGTCACTGCCAGACCCGGTGTCTGTGGACAGTTTTTCGGGTTGGCGAGGGCAGGTGTCTCGAAAAGTTGCACCCGCAAAAAGTCCCGTCCGGGGTAGGGCAGGTCCAGCCGCGGGGTGGTGTGGGAATCCAGCCAGGCCCGCACTACGCCGTCCGGGTCGCTCACTGTGTCGTAGAGCCGGTAGTGCCAGATGCGGGGATGGCGTGCGGCCGCTTCTGCCAGGGCGGCTTCAGTCTCGGCTCTGCTGATGGCGTAGAAATCGCTCGTGGCCAGCCCCCAGCCCAGATTGGCCGACCCATCGACGGAGCCGCCGAGGAGGAGGAGAGGGGTCTCCTCATCGGGTCTTGTCAAACTATTGTTTTTCGCATAGTCAAGCAAACGAATACGAATAGGAGAACTGACGGGTTGATTGCCTGTAAGGGACGGAGCAGAGGGCCAGTAAATAACCAGCGCAGTGTAGGCCCAGCCCGCGTTGACCAGCACCGCGTCGCCGGGACGCCAGTTTGCGGCCAGCTCCGTCACCCCGGCCCGGTGGTCGTCGGCCCGGTAGAGGGGATTCGTCCAGAATTCGCGCAGACTCCACCCGCTTAGTGCAACGAGTCCGGCGAGAAAAATTGCGTGTAGCCATCGCCAGTGTCCAACGGCTCTGTCGAGGACGAAAGCGATCAGCAACATACCCGCCGCGGCGTAGGTGAAGAAGTAGCGGATGTGATAGAGGGGCGTGACGGTCAGGCTGATCCCTACAATCAACAGCAGAGGGAGAAAGATAAATACGAAAAGCGGCAGGCTTGATTCCGGGAATTGGCCAGATGATGACGGAACAGCCGAGAGAATCTGTGGCCGATTCCCGGAATCGTGAAGGACAAGCCCTACCAGCAGGAATGCTGCCAACGCCCAGGGCCAGAGCGTCGCCAGAGGGGGGGATTGTCCCACCAGCAGCGCGGCCAGACTTTCTTGTAAGACAGCCGCGACATCCAACGCCCCACGCCAGGGCGGAACCGGCGGGTCGGTCATCTGCCGCCAGAAGATGGGCAGCCAGGGCGACCAGAGCAGGAGCGCGGCGGCGTTGGCGAGAAGCCAGGGGAGGAGGGAGTGGCGAGTGGCGAGTGGCGAGTGGCGAGTGGCGAAATGTTGCCAGAAAACGAGGATATTCAGGGTGATGAGAAGAAAGGCGAAATAGTAGAGGGTGTAGAGACCGGCGGCCGCGGCAACCGTATAAAGCAATAGCGAATAGCGAATAGCGAATGGCGAATGGCGAATGGGGGGAGCGCTCCCTGCCACCTGCAACCAAGACAGCGTCCCCCACAGGCAGAGCAACCCCAGCCCCGCGCCCAGTGTGTACATGCGTACTTCCTGGCTGTACCAGATGTGGTAGGGGTTGACAGCGGTGAGCCAGAGGGCGGCCACAGCCACGCGGGTGCTAAAGAAGCGGTGGCCCAGCGCAAAGACGAGAGGGAGCAGCAATATACCCCAAAAGAGGCTCGGCCAGGCGTAGACGAATTCCAGACCATTTTCCAGCGCCGGCTCTGTCAGCCATCCCCACAGGTGGAGAAGGAGATAGTAGCCGGGTGGATGGATGTCCCGGGCCGTGTGAGCAATGAGTTCGGGGATGCTCTGCTGGGCCAGGAAGACGCTGACCGTTTCGTCGTACCAGAGCGACTCCGCCCCCAGTTTGTGCAGACGCAGGGCGAAGGCCACGAGAATGCCACTGATGGCAAGCAGGCGTGGGTAGAGTCTGGAGTCCAGAGTCCGAAGTCCTGCGTCCAGCACCCGATTGTGGACTTTGGACTCCAGGCTTTGGACTCTGGACGCAGGACTCTGGATTGCGGATCGGGCTTGGGGCAGACTGGTCATAGCCCGAAATGCTATCACGGCTAGAAGCGCGAACCAAAACCCATCAGCTTCATACGCAGTTTCATACCACCACGATAAAAGACGACGCAGGACATCGGACGCAGGACATCGGACGCAGGACATCGGACGCAGGACATCGGACGCAGGACATCGGACGCAGGACAATCCCTCTTTTGCTTTCACCTCGCTTGTGGGTACAATAGACGGCATGTCTACCATCAGCCAACCGCTGGAATCTCTCAGCAGGCCTTCCCTAAATCGCTCGTTTCTGGCCCGGTTGTTGGGGATCTTCCAGGTGTCAGCCGTTTTGCTGCTCCTGTGGTTTGCATGGCATCTGACCGCCCTGCCCATCGTCGTCACTGTAGATGGGCTCTCCGAGCCTGTACAGACCCATCGGCGCACCCTGGCCCCACTGCTGGCAGATTTGGGAATAATCCTTGACCCAGCGGATCGGCTCACCCCTGCGCCCGCCACCCGTCTGCATTCCGATCTGCACGTCGTGTTGGATCGGGCACGTCCTGTGCGTCTGCTGGCGGATGGCCGAGACGTGCGGGTACATACCTGGGCGACCACCGCCCGAGAAGCGTTGGCTGCTGGCGGAATCGCAGTGGATGCCTATGATCGTGTGCTATTGGGTGGCAAGCGTATTCCTCTGGATGCTCCTTTGCCGGAGCGGGTGCGCACAGTTGCGCCGCCCACCTATGGGCGGGATTATCAGTGGGAAGGGTTGCGCACCGAGCCGTTGCAACTGCGGGTCTATCGGGCCATCCCCATCGCCGTTGATGATGGGAATCTGCCCTTTACCATCCGCACCACCGCCCAGACGGTGGGCGAAGCCTTGCGCGAAGCCGAAATCACGATTTATCTGGGCGACAAAGTGCAGCCAAGCCTGGGCAGCCCGGTCAGCACTGGTCTGCGTGTCTTTATCCAGCGCAGCACACCGGTCAGCTTGCAGGTGGATGGCCGCCTGTTGAAAACCCGCACCCGGGGTCGCACAGTCGGTGATGCCCTGACGGAGATGGGGCTGGGTGTGGCCGGGCTGGATGAGGTGACGCCACCCCTGGACAACGAACTCTACGACAATGTGGAAATTCGCATTGTGCGGGTGCAGGAAAATGTCGAAGTCGAGGAAGACATTGTGCCTTTCGAGACGGTCTTCCGCCCGGACCCCAATCTGCTCATCGACACCCAACAGTTGGTCACCGGGGGTGCGGAGGGAATTACCCGCAGTCGCTATCGTGTGCGTTATGAGGATGGCGTCGAGGTGGAACGCATCCAGGAAGACAAATGGCAAGCCCAGCAGCCAGCCCAGCGGGTGATCGCCTACGGCCAGCGCATCGTCCCCCAGACAT
>JACQGT010000099.1 GCA_016199425.1 Chloroflexota bacterium | reverse complement strand
TTGAAGATTCTTTCACAACGAATTCGAGCGAGAAATCCGAGCAATTGTAGAACAATGAAATTGTCGTAAATCCCACTGTAAGATAGCCCGGCGGTATCAATAAATTACCAGACGACGATACCTTTCCAGACCAAACTCTAGAAATGGCTTTTAGCGCGCTTCTTGCAGAGTACAAGGCAATGCGCGACGCAAGTGTTTCACGCGACACGGTAAGGGGTTCATTAGAGAACTTCATGATGCTTTTTCTCTCGGCAGCGGTGGTGGGTTTGCCCGCAATCCTTGTGCAACAACAATACTTACTTCTAAGCGCGTTATCACTGATTTTCTCTACAATCGCACTTGCATATATGAGTCAAGCTCGGTTAATAAGCGAACTTGCAATGTACGAGAACGAAGTGCTCCGTCCACAACTGTTAAAACTGCTTCTACAAGGACGCCATTCCGAAAAACCTCCTGAAGGGATAGATGAAGTTTGGCAGTGGCAATCCTACCTTCATAAGAAGAGATTGCGTGGTTATGCGTTTTTCAGAATCGGGCGAATGCACATTGACCTAACGCCATTGTTTGTAGTTGGGTCCATAGGGTTTCTTTTGCTATTCATGTATTATCGCGGACTGACAAATCTAGCATTGCCAGAACTTGCGGTTTTTCTACTCGCATGTCTTGGGTGTTTGTGGCTCGTACTTGCTCTTATTCAATTAGCAATCGAGTATAAGGGTACTTATCCTTAAGTCACACTATGGATACGCTTAAGCCCTGGCGGATTGGAAGACAGACGGCGTGCTGAGCCGTTACCCGTACCAGCGGGCAACGCTTTCAGGATAAAAGGCGGCATAACCCCGGCTTGCACCCGACCCGGCTAATCGCGGCTCGAATTCGAAGGTGGCATCGTTATTGGGGCGGGTGAAGCCCACCGTTACGGCGCACGGGAAGGACGCTCTCGGGTATTCCTCGACCCGCTGGGGAGTTGGTGGGCAGGCGGCGCGGTCTGCCCGCTTGCGATTGGCGGGTCAGCGGGGTGGGGGCGCTGGCGGCTCCGTGCGCCATAACAAGCCGTTGGGGGCGGTGCGCCGTCCGTCGGCGCTGGTCAGGCCGACGCTTTATTCTTCGCTTTCTTCGTCCAGTTTGCCAAATAGCCCGGCCTGTACTCTACCGCTTTTGGACTTCTGCTTCGGCGCTTGCTGGAATGTGATCGCCGTGGTCTGGGGCATCTCTATTTTTGCGCCCTGTAGCAACGCTTCGATTGTGAGTATCTGGATTTTGGGGTAGTTCTGATTCCAGCCATCCGAGTGATAAAAACCCGCCCCCGTCGCTTCGGTTGTCATCGGTGTTGTAGGGCTTTCCAGTGTGATAAAGACCCCGATAGCCGCCTTTTCCCGGTCCACAGTCCCCGCCAGGTCGCGTATATCCCGGCTGCTCACCTTCCCGCTCTTCACCTGCACAAGTACCCGTTTGGCACTCCCTTTGGCATCGTCAATAAAGTTGATCACCCCGTCGATCCCCTGGTCCGCACCTTTGCGCCCCTGCTTCTGTCCAGCACTTGCGCCCAATGGCCGCGCCTGCACCAGTGACAACGCCCACCACTGGAATTGATAGCGATCTTCGCTTGCCAGCATACGCGCAGAGTCGAGGGATACCGGCTCACCGATTACGGCATAATCGACACCCGCAACGATAGAGAATGAATCGCGTAGCCGGTACTTTTGCAGAGCAATCGACAGGTGCGTTATGTCGATTCCCACCCAGCGCCGGTTTAGCTTCTGGGCCGCCGCTATCGTCGTGCCACAGCCACAGAAGGGATCGAGTACAAGATCGCCCTCATTGCTGCTGGCTGCTACGATGCGTTCTAACAGGGCTTCGGGTTTCTGCGTGGGGTAGCCCAGGCGTTCGGCGGCCTGGGAGTTGATGGGGGAGATGTCTGTCCAAACGCTAGTAACGGGTGTCCCGGCCATCTCATCGAGATAACGCTTATACCGAGGCACTCCACCACCTTTGGGAATGACAATACGATTTTCCTCCCATGCTTTCATCATACGTTCTTTTGTCCACCGCCACACACGCACAGAGCCGCTTCCAGGAGGGAATTCATAGGTCAGGTTCGGTCTATCCTTGTTTGGATTGAGTAAGTCACCGAGGGTGTAATGCCTTCCCGTCTTTGGTTCTATATTGCTGTAGTGACTCTCGATATACTCTTTGCGATGAGGTGTATACGGAGTTTTCCAGGTAGAGATTTGCGCCTTGCCGTAAAACAACAATACGTCATGGGTGGATGGGAATCGGGTAAATGCGTGCGCTTTCGGGGCTGCTCGTTGCCATACAATTTCATTCCGAAAATTTCCTGCCCCAAAAATAGTATCCAAAATCACTTTCAAATAATGACTTGCCGTAGGGTCACAGTGCAGATACAGACTACCGGTGGGCTTCAAAACCCGGTGCAGTTCTACCAGTCGAATAGCCATCATCACAAGATAGGCCATCATCTGATTTGTGCCGACGAAAGAGCGCATCGCCCCAATCAACTGCCCGACTTCGCTTGGTGCATCTTCCACCAGTTCTCTGTAGGCTTCCTCGGCGGCCCCGGTCCAGTGCCACGTATCATCGAAGGCCGTTATCTGGGATTCTGATTCTTTCCCGCCCTCATCTTTGAAAAGAACGTTGTAGGTCCGTCGGGAATTGAAGGGAGGATCGAGATAGACCAGATCGATACTTTCGTCTGGGATGTAATCCCGCAGAATTGGGAGATTGTCGCCGTAGAAAAGGGTGTTTTTGGTAATCGGTTGGGGCATGGCTTATTCGTTTCCGCGTTGGTTGGCTTGCGCTATGCAGGCTATTCTATATCGGTTTTCCTTTAGGCACAATCTTCAACAATCTTGTTCAGGTCTTTTTGTTTGGCAAATTTCCCCTCCCCGCGTTAGACTTCCCCCACAACACCTATTCACCATTCACAATTCACAATTTTTATGCTCCTCTCCCTCCTTGCCTACGCCCTGGCCCTCTGGCTGGGACCATTTCTCCTCGTCCGGGACGGGGCGCGGGCAGCGCCCCGGCTGGCCGGGCAGGGGCTGCTCGTCGCGCTCTCCCGTCCGCTGCCCGAGAACGCGCCCTGGCGGGAGCTTTTTGACCCCTTCACCCTGTCATCTTCATGACCCGCCATCTTCGCGCCCACAGCGCCGCCGCTCTCCTCCTGGCCGCCTTTGTGCTGCTGCTCTTTGCCCGGCTGCTCTTCACCGATCGGGTGCTGGCAAGCGGGGACATCCTCCACTATTTCTACCCCTACCGGGGCTACGCAGCCGCAGCTCTGCGCGAAGGGCACATCCCGCTCTGGAATCCATATATCTTCGGCGGTGCGCCCTTTCTCGCCAATCCCCAGGCTGCGGTGCTCTACCCCCTGCATTGGCCGCTGAGTTGGCTGCCCGTGACAAAGCAGCTCTACTGGAGCGCGGCCCTCCACGCCTGGATTCTGGCCCTGGGCGGTTACGCGCTGCTGCGTCGTTTTGGTTATGGCTGGACAGCAGGCGTCGTGACCGGTCTGGTGCTGGCGGGTAGCGGCTTCTACGGCGGGCTGCTCGGCCACATCAACCAGATGAACGGCGCGGCCTGGCTGCCGTGGATGGTGTGGACGCTGACGACTGACGGCGGACGACCGACGACCGACGGCGGACGACCGACGACCGACGGCGGACCGCACAACTCGCAACTCACAACTCGCAATTCGCAACTCGTAATTCGTATCTGTTTCTTTGCTGTCTTTGTCTGTCTTTCTCTCCTGGCAGGGCATACACAGACCGCGTATATCAATCTGTTTGGGGTGGGGGTGATGATTGGGCTATTGGCGATTTGCGATTGGAGATTGGGTAGAGGCGGCATGCCTGGATGTACTCATCGCAACGAAAATCAGGATGCAGATGACGCAGAAACCACCGATTTCGCAGATTCAATCCGTGTCAATCCGTATCAATCCGTGTCAATCCGTGTCCTTATTTACGTATCAGGTCTGGCGCTGGGCCTGCTCCTCTCCGCCGCCCAACTGCTGCCCACACTGGAACTGAGCGGGCTGGGCTTGCGCGGCGGCGGGTTGAGCTACCAGGAAGTAACCAGCTTTAGCCTGCGCCCGCTCCTACTTCCGTGGACGCTGCTGCCTTCCTACGGTCTGTGGGATTTGAGTGTCGTCTTCGGCGCGCTGGGCTACACGGAATTTGTGGCGACGGTGGGCACGCTCGGTCTGATTCTGGCGGGTGTGGGCGTCTGGCGGGGACGGGGCAGCCGTCTCTGGTGGATCGGCGTCGGCTGCGCCGGGCTGGGCCTCTTTCTGGCCCTGGGCCGTTGGAACCCGGCCTATTACCTGCTCTACAAAATCATACCCGGCTTTGATCTCTTCCGCACCCCAGCGCGCTGGATGATGCTCTATACCCTGGGGGTGGCGGTGCTGGCGGGGGTGGGGGTAGAGGGGATTGGCGGCTGGCGATTAGCGATTCGGTCGTCCGTCGTCCGTCGTCCGTCGTCTCTATTGGTCTCTGTCTCGGTTGTCATACTACTGGCCGCCGACCTCCTCCTGGCCGCCCTCGCCCTGCCGCACACCCATCCCACCGCGCCCCAGGCGGTCTACGACGTGCGCACGGCCGCGGCCCATCTGCTCACCGACCCGGACCGCAACCTGCATCCCGCGGCGATGGGGCGTTTCCTGAGTATGAGCACTCTCACTTTCGATCCGGGCGATATGGCCGACTGGCGGCACATCTTCCGCGAGAGCGATCCGCCCCAATTGGATGAAGCCGCGTTTCGCGAGTTCGTCGTTGCGCTCAAAGCCCAGGAGATTCTGGCCCCCAACCTGCCTCTGCTACGGCGCATCCCCGCCGCCGACGGCTTTGACGGCGGCGTGCTGCCCCTGGACCGCTACAATCGCTTCCTCGCCCTCTTCATCCCGCCGGATCAGCTCGTACCCGATGGCCGTCTGCGCGAGCAGGTGAAAAGTGTGCCGCCCGCCACACTGCTGGACCTGATGAACATCCGCTACGTCATCACCGACAAAGTGCAGGACCTCTGGTTCGACGGCGTATACTACGACCGGCAGATCGGCGCCCGGTTGGGGTGGGATGGAGCAGCGGAGGTGATTGTCACGGTAGATCAGCCCTTCCTGGCGACGGAGATACGCATAATCGGCTCGCTGGTCCAGGGGGCCGATGCACTGGGCGGGTGGACGCTGCCGCTGGTGAATGTGACAGCGACCGCCAACGGTCAGGTGCTCCC
>JACQGT010000070.1 GCA_016199425.1 Chloroflexota bacterium | reverse complement strand
TGGATGGCTGCGGACATGGCCTGGTCCATCAAACCCAACTTCTCATTGGCCGCGGCTGCTGCGCCTTTAATCAATCCCAGAGCGCGGATAAAAGGCTGGGGAAAGCGCAGATCGCTGATGGGAAAATTCTCTACTGCGCGCTGGGTCTGGGCGGCATAGAGGGCATGGGCGGGAACCCGCACATCTCCCAAGCTGTCCTTCTCGATTCGATATTTCTGTTCGCTCATAGCGAATTACTCCTTTGGGACTCCGATGAAAGAGTCTGGCATTCGTGGGATAATGCACAAATGACGATCAACGCCATTGTAGCACTCTTCCCGGCCATTTGCACGTTTTTTCGTCTCACACGTCCGACAATCCGCAAATTCTGTGATCCGTGTTCTATTTCTCGCCGTCTATGGGCAGCGCAACGGAAAATGTCGTGCCTTTGTGCAGTTCGCTGCGCACCCAAATCTCGCCGTGATGGGCTTCCACAATGGCGTTGATCAGAAAAAGGCCCAGACCCACACCAGCCGTCCGGCGGCGCAGACCGCTGTCCACCCGATAGAAGCGGTCAAAAATCTTGGGCAACTCCTCTTCGGGAATGCCAATCCCCTCATCGGCCACATAAATCACCAGCCGGGACGGTACTCCGCTCCCGGCTTCCCGGCGATCCACCCAGCCCCCGATGCGGATGAGTCCCCCATCGGGGGAGTATTTAATGGCGTTGCCGATGAGATTGGTGAACACCTGGCGCAAGCGTTCTTCATCACCGGAAATAATCGGCAGATCGTCGAGCAGGTCCAATTCGATCTGGTGTCGTTCGGTCTGGGTGCGGTAATCCTGGGCCACCCGTTCCAACAGACGGCGCATATTGACGTCGGACAGTTCCAGACGGAGATCGCCGGACTGGATGCGGCTGACATCCAATAGATTGTTGATCAGCGCCTCCAGCCGGTCTGCCTCTTCTTCGATAATCTGCAAACTCTGGCGCGCGGTCTCCGGGTCCCAGGTGGCGTCGGGCCGGGCCAGAGTTTGGGCGTAGCCTTTGACCAGCGCCACCGGCGTCTTCAATTCGTGGCTGATGATCGAGACAAAAGTGGATTTCATCTCTTCTTCTTCGCGGAAGCGGGTAATGTCGATGACATTGACAATAATGTCGGTCAGCCGCCCCTGGCCGTCGAAGAGGGGGGTGTAGGTGATGGTAACGGCCAGATTTCCACCCGCCCGACGCACCAATTCGCCTTCACAGCGCAGTCCTTGCGGCGGTATTGCCACCGCGCTGCTTGAGCAGGGATCGTCCCCGATCACATTCTGCAATTCAAGAACCTGGCCGCACGGCTTCCCAACCACCTCATCCGGCTCGCGCCCCAGCATCGTTGCCAGGGCCTGGTTGATCACATCCACCCGGCGATCCGGGCGCAGGAGCAGAATGCCATCCGCGCTGTTCTGAATAATAGCAGCCAATCGGCTGCGCTCGGTGGAAAGCTGGGCATAGAGACGGGCATTGCGCACTGCGATGGCGGCCTGATAGGCAAAGCCTTCCAGAAATTCCCAATCCAATTGGGTGAAGGCGCTGCCGCCCCGGAAGAGGTAGATAACCCCCAGCAACTCCTCCTCGAACAGCAGCGGCAAACCCAGCACCTGCCCCAGCTTGCTCCCCAGCTTTTCTTCCACTTCATGCACGCGCCATTCCAAATCCCGACGATAGCGCTCGCCCAGTGTCTGAGAAGTGCTGTCGGACTCGTTGTCCTCCTCGTCCGGGGAGAGGGGCGGCAGGCTGGGGCGCAAAAGTGGGCCAAAAGCTGGCAAAAGCTGGGCCGGGATGCCATAGGTGGTGCGGATGCGGACCTGGGCTTCGGCTTCGACCGCAAACGGGGCGCTATGGGTGGAGAAAAGAGAGGCTGGTTCGTGGAGAATAATCAGTCCAGCCGGCGCGGCCACCATTTCAGCCGCGCTGGAGAGGATCAGTTCGAGCAGGCTGGGGAGATCGAGCCGAGAGGTCATGGCGCGGGTGATGCGCAGCAGATACTCTCGCTGCCGCAACTGATAGGTCGCCATCAAAGCGGGAACATTCATGGCCGCACCTTACCAGGATAAAAAGAAAAAGTCAATGGACTGGGTAACACAAAACGGAGATCAATTCGAGGCAATCAGGCCAGAACCGTCGAACGAGTCGGGCAGAAGAGCGCGCACGCTTGTGCTGAGGAGAGCACCGGCGCTATCACTGATAAACACATCCATCTCCGAGCCAAGTTCCACCATTACCTGGCGGCAGATGCCACAGGGAGTGCCGCCATCTGCTGTGGCAACGGCAATGGCGACGAAATCGCGCTTGCCTTCGGCCACGGCTCTGGTCAACGCCACCCGCTCCGCGCAAATGGTTGCGCCGTAGGAGGCATTTTCCACATTGCAGCCGGTGACAATTGTCCCGTCCTCTGTCAACACAGCAGAGCCGACCCGATAGCGGCTATAGGGTGCATACGAACGGTCACGCGCGGCCAAGGCCGCGTTCACCAGCTGGTTGCGCTGTTCATCAGAAATCATCGCAGTAGCCTCGTTCTTTATGCCGCGGAGCCAAGAAAGCGCTGGCGACCGGCTTTGTCGTCAGTTTGTTCAATGACATCTTCGGGATCCAAATGGGTAGGGCGCATGATCCGCTCGGCCCGCACCTGTTCAATGCGACGCGAGTTTACGCCCAGCACCGTAAAACGCCAATCGGCGATCTCCAGTGCCTCGCCCTTCTCCGGAACCCGGCCCAACTGGCCGTAGATAAAGCCGCCCAGCGTATCTACATTGCCATAGATTTCACTCAGATCGACTTCAATCACATCCGAAACCTCGTCAAGGGAGATGCGGGCGTTGAAGATATGGGTGTTGGCATTGACAGTCTGCGCCAACGGTTCTTCGGAATCGTATTCATCCCGGATGTCGCCTACGATCTCCTCAATCATATCCTCAATCGTGACGATCCCTGCGGTGCCCCCATACTCATCCACAATCACCGCCATATGGACTTGCCGGCGCTGCATCTCGTGGAGCAAATCGTCCAGTTTTTTGCTTTGGGGCACAAAATAGGCTGGCCGCCATATCTGGGACAGGGGCGTCTCCGGTCGATTTTCGTGGAAACAGCGCAGCAAATCCTTGGCATAGAGCAGCCCGACGATATTGTCGATGTTCTCCTCATAGACAGGGATGCGGCTGTGCCCGCTGGAAAGAATCACCGGCAAGCACTCGGCGATAGAGACATCTGCCCCGATGGCCGTCACATCCAGGCGGGGAACCATCACCTCGCGGGCCGTCGTGTCGCCGAATTCAAAAATCCCGGCGATCATCTGCTTTTCCCCCTCTTCGATCACACCTTCGCCTTCGCCCACGTGCAGGAGGAAACGCAATCCATCTTCGCTGAGGAAGATGCTTTCTGCGCTCGATTCTTGGCTACCGTTGCGCGCGCGGACACCCACGGAGCGCAGAAATGTCGAAAAGGGCAGTAACAGCGAGACCAGAACAGAGACATAACGCCCCAGTGCAAGAGCCGCTTGGGGCGGATCGCGTAATACAAAAGCACGGCTTATAATTTGCACAGTGACAAGGAGCAGCCATCCCAGAAAGAGGGAGAAGATGGTTGCCGCGACAGACCAGCTACGCAACGCGCTAAAGCGAATGATGACCGCGCCGGCGATTATATAGGCACCGCTCTTGCCCAACATCAGTGTGGAAAGAAAGCGGGCGGGTTCGGAAAGCAGCCGGTCCACCAGTCTGGCCGACGAATCGCCATCGTCGAGCAATTGACGAATACGGGTGCGCGATGTAGAAGCCAACGCCACTTCCGCAGACGCCACAAATGCGATCATCCCTATGCAGGCGACAAATAGCCCTATCGCCATCACAGATTCAACAACCACAAACAACTCCTTCTCCAAGCCATCCGCCCAGCCTGGGCAGAGGCAGCCGCGGTCCCTACGCCGAATGGTCCACTTCATTCTTACGGCTCGGCGCACGTGCAGGAACCCCATAGACCAGCGCGCCGGGGGGAACATCCTGTGTGACTACCGACCCGGCCCCCGTGCGTGCGCCCACGCCCAAGTTAACCGGTGCAACCAGAAGCGTATCGCTCCCCAAAAATACATCGTCGGCCAGCTCTGTGTGATTTTTGTTCTTCCCGTCATAATTGCAGGTAATAACCCCTGCGCTGAGATTGACATTCTTGCCAACTGTAGCATCACCGACGTAGCTAAAATGGCCCATCTTTGTGCCTGGCCCCAAATAGCTGTTCTTGACCTCGCCAAAATTGCCCATATGGACCTCTTCGCCCAGGTGCGCCCCTTTGCGCAGATGACCGAAAGGACCGATCTCGCTGGCCCTGTCCATGCGCGCATACTCCAAAACCGAATAGAGAATGCGACAACCATCGCCGATCTGACACTCGATAATCTGACTATTGGGTCCAATCTCACATCCGCTGCCGATGACTGTGTTGCCCTGAAGATGACAGCCGGGGTGAATAGTTGTGTCCTGACCGATCTGCACTGTCGCTTCGATGTACGTGGCAGCCGGATCGACAATTGTCACGCCAGCGCGCATATGTTGCTCGTTGATGCGCTGGCGGAGCACATTGGCCGCCACAGCCAGATGAGTGCGGTCATTGATCCCATAGACCTCTGCGGGCGGGGCTTGCATCCCCAATACCCGCCAATTCTGACTCGTGGCAATCTCCACCATATCGGTCAGGTAATACTCGCCTTTGGGTCTTTTCTGTAATTTGGGCAGATTCTCCCACAGCCAATCCCCATTGAAACAGTAGATGCCGGGATTCAATTCGCGAATGTGCTTCTGCTCCGGCGTGCAGTCCACCTCCTCCACGATCTTCTCAATCTGCCCGGACCCGTTGCGGATCACCCGCCCAAAGCCCTGGGGATCGTCGCGCGCGATTGTGAGCATCGCGGCTGCCAGCCTGCCCTGGCTTTGATTTTGCCGGTAGAGGTCGAGCAATTTTTGCAAGGTGGCTTCCCGCAAAAGGGGCATATCCGCATAGAGCACAACCACCAGCTCCGCCTGCCCGCGCAAATGGGATTTGGCCTGCATGACGGCGTGGCCCGTGCCCAGCAATTCCCGCTGCTCCGCATACTCCACCCGCTCCCCCAATAGGCGCTGCACAGCTTCCTTGCCGTGGCCCACCACCACCACAGGCCGCCGTCCGCCAATCGATTCGCCCATTCTCACCACCCACTCCACCAGTGGGCGACCCGCCAGAGGATGCAACACTTTGGGCAGGGTAGACTTCATCCGGGTTCCATACCCTGCGGCAAGGATCACAGTGGCGGTCGTCATCGGTTCGGCTCCTCCAAATGGCTCATAGAAGTCCGACTTTTGACAAAAGTCGGACTTCTTCCGGGAACGCAAAAAGACCGGACCTTTCAATGCGCAAGCGAATGAAAGCCGGTTTGGGATGGCATATTCGATTTCTGTTTCTGGAACTGTGCGCCCACATCGAAGAATGGGCAGAAAACAGATTGGATTCGGGAGGTTTGTCGTCCATCAGATTTGGCAACAGACAGGTGCAATAGGGTCTGTGCCTCAGTATACCACAAATGAACGGAAAACAAAGAGGAAATTTTGGCAAAAGAAAAAGAGGAGGGAATAGTTGGCGACGGTCTACTCTCACACAGGGTTACCCCTGCACTACCATCGACGCTGGTGGTCTTAACTACCGGGTTCGGTATGGAGCCGGG
>JACQGT010000088.1 GCA_016199425.1 Chloroflexota bacterium | reverse complement strand
TCCTACAGGTGCAAATCGCGTAGGTCGGATTACCAATCCGACCGGAAGGGACGGAATACCATTCCGTCCTACAGGTGCAAATCGCGTAGGTCGGATTACCAATCCGACCGGAAGGGACGGAATACCATTCCGTCCTACAGGTGCAAATCGCGTAGGGCGGATTGCCAATCCGACCCAGGGTAAAAAATACGCCAAATTGCGTAGGAATTGCGTACCATTTGGTGCAGAAAACATTGTATATTTTCTGTTGTCTTACAAAATAAGCTCTTGGGTGCGCCCTGTCTGTGACAATTCTCTACATCTCCCTCGCCTATCTAATCGGAATCAGCGCCGGGCGTCTCCTCTGGGATGTCGGGCTGATCAACTGCGGCTTCCCGGTGTGGCTGTGGCTACTGCTCCTACTCGCTCTGCCCACCCCCTTTGCCTGGGAGCGGCGCTGGCCCCCGCCTACTCCAGCCCCTCTGCGCTGGCCCCGGAGCGCGGGATTCACGCCCCCTGCCCCGGAATTTGGCACTGCGCTCTGGGCTGCGCTGCTGCTGGCCGTCTGCGCTGGCCTTCTCCGTTTTGCCGGGCAACCGCTGACCCCCTGCTTCACACCCGACGATCTGGCCTATTACAACACCCCGGACTCTATCGCCGACGACGGCCCGCAGGTGAGCCTGACCGGTTTTGTCAACAATTACCCGACGGCCAAGAACAGCCGCCAGCAGATATACGTGCAGGTGGAGAGCATCCGGCGGGATGGGGTGGAACGCAGCGTGACCGGCCAGGTGCGCATGACGGTTGGCACACAACCGCGCTACGTCTACGGCCAGCCGCTTCAGATCAGTGGCGTCCTCACAGAGCCACCTGTCTTCGACTCTTTCGACTATCGGGCCTATCTGGCCCGCAAAGGCATTCACAGCCAGATGCAGCGCCCGCGGCTGGAAGTGCTCGACGGCCCCCGGCAGGGATCGCCCATCTTCCGTTTTCTCTATGCTCTGCGCGCCCGGGGCGAATCTGTCGTCAACCGGTTGCTGCCCGAACCCTACGCGGCCCTGTCCAATGGGATGCTGCTGGGCATCGAAGCCGGCATCCCCGACGATCTTTACGAGCAGTTCAACCTGACCGGGACGAGCCACGTGATTGTCATCAGCGGCTCGAACGTCGCCATTGTCTCCGGTGTGCTGATGGCGTTCTTTGCCCGGCTACTGGGACGGCGGCGCGGCCTCTGGCCCACCCTGGCCGGCATCGGGCTGTATGCGCTGCTGGTGGGCGGCGACCCGGCTGTGATGCGGGCGGCGTTGATGGGTTCACTCTTCGTCGTGGCGACAGTTCTCAAGCGGCAGAGTACCGCGCTGCTCAGCCTGGGCGCAGCCTGCTGGGCGATGACGCTGCTCAATCCATTGACCCTGTGGGATGTGGGCTTTGAACTGAGCAGCTCGGCCACCGCCGGGCTGATCCTTTTTTCGCCGGGTCTCACCTCCGCGCTGGGGGCTCTTTGGCCCCGGGTGGCCTGGGGTGGTCATCTGACCGGCGGGCTGATGGAACGGGGCGGCTCAGTTCTGCGCGGTCTGCTGCAGGACGGGTTGCTGGTGACGCTGGCCGCCAATCTGACGACTCTGCCCCTGGTGGTCTACTACTTTGGGCGCTTGAGTCTCGTCAGTCTGCTCACAAATCTGCTGATTGTGCCGGTTCAACCCTATATTATGCTTTTGGGCGGTTTAGGGTTGCTGGTCGGGATGGCTGGAATCACCCTCTTGGCCCAACCCCTGCTGTGGATTGCCTATCTGTGTCTGGTGTGGACGGTGGCAATGGTGCGCTGGAGCGCGACGTTACCCTGGGCCAGTTTGGAAGTGATGGGCTACGGCGCAGGTGGGCTGGCCGCGACCTACGGGTTGCTCTTTGCCTGGCACTGGCGAAAGGAGTTGGCGATGGTTGCAGCCTGGCGACCGCGGATCAGCGGGCCACTCATCTGGCGTTGGGCAGGCACTATTGGGCTGCCGGGTCTGGTAGTTGGCGCGCTGCTGCTCTGGCAGGTGCTGCTCTCCCGACCGGATGGCTATCTGCATCTCTACTTCCTGGACATCGGCCAGGGGGATGGCATTCTGGTGCAGACGCCCAGCGGACGGCAGATGCTCATCGACGGCGGCAGCGATCCCCAGCGTCTCTTTGCCCAATTGGGTGGGGCTATGCCCTTTTGGGATCGCTCTCTGGATCTGGTCGTTGCCACCCACCCGGACTGGGATCACATGGGCGGGCAGATCGGCCTGCCGGAGCGTTTTGCGATTGGGGAAGCTCTGATCAGCGAGAATCTGCGCGGACACGAAGATTTTGCTGAATGGCAGGAGGCGATGCAGGACGCAGGCGCAGGGGTTGCGGGCCAGGAGCAGGATGGCTGGATCGATTTGGGCGACGGTGTGGCCTTGTGGGTTCTCTGGCCGCCGCCGGAAGAAGCCATGCCCGCTGTGGAAGACGACGACAAAAACGAGCGTTCACTGGTGCTACGACTGGTCTACGGAGAGCTGAGCGTTCTGTTGACGGGAGATGCTGGCCTGCCCGCGGAGCAGGCGATGCTCAAGAGTGGACAGCCTCTCGTGGCGCATATTTTGAAAGTGGGTCATCACGGCAGCCGCAACAGCACAGGCCCAGATTTTGTACAGGCTGCGCAACCAGAGGTGGCGATTATTCAGGTGGGTGAGAACCGCTACGGCCATCCAGCGCCGTCGGTGTTGGAGACGTTGGCCGGGCGGCTGGTGCTGCGCAACGATGTGCATGGACGGATTCACGTGCGCAGCGACGGCGCGCGTATGTGGATCGAAACAGAACGGCGCAATCCTCTGCCGGATGGGAACTAAACTGATGGTGTCTCGGCCTGGGGAATGACAAATGTAATGATCGTTTCTACACCGAGCTGGCTGTCGGCCCAGATAGCGCCGCCGTGGGCGTGGATAACATCGCGCACCAGAGCCAGCCCCAGGCCCGTGCCCCCAAATCGGCGTGTGGCGGAGCCATCTACCTGATAAAAGTCGAGCCAGATATTCTCCAACTCATGGGCGGAGATCCCGATGCCTTCGTCCTGGATCGAGACAAAAATAGCTGGCAATTCGACGATCTCTTTGGGCAGAGGATCGCCCATAAAGAGAGGCGCGGCAGCTTCTTGATTCTCAAATTCGAATTGATGAACCCCGGCGCGCAGGGTAACGGTGATCGCCCCGCCCTCCGGGCTGAATTTTACCGCATTGCTCAGAAGATTGCTGAAGACTTGATTCAACTGGGCGATATTGGCCCGCACATGGAGTTGGTTGTCGTTGCAATCAAAAACAAAGGTGTGGGGATACAGAGTTGCGTAATTGGGGTTTTCGGTCAGGGTTCGTGTCGTTTGCAGAGCAGTGCGGGCGATATCAACGATATTGACCACACCCATCTCTATCTCTTGGGCGCGGTCTTGTTGATATGTGATCAGGTCGTTGATCATTCGGCGCAAATCCTGCGCTCGATCCGCCACAATCGAGAGAAGTTCTTTCTGATCAGGAGAAAGCTCTCCAGCTACGCCATCCACCAACAGATCGGTGTAGCCAGAAATGGCCGTCAGCGGCGTGCGCAATTCGTGGGAGATGTTGCGCAGCATATCGTTCTTCACCCGAATCGCCCGGTGCAACTCAAAGTTGATGCGTTCCAACTCATCCGCTCTCTGCTGTTCGATACCAAAAAGGCGGGTAGACTCCAGCGCAATTCCCACCTGGCTGCCCAATGTAATCAGCAACCCAATATCCCGCTGAGGGTAGAAATCGTCCGGGTCTCTGCGCCCAAAGAGCCATATCCCTACCGCGCGGCCATCCAGTTCGATAGGAATAGCAAGACGTACCCAGCCAAAGCCATCTGGCAGGTTGTTTTGTCCGGCTATGCGATCATCCGTCAAAAAGATGCCGAGATAAGGTTGAAATCGGGCTATATCTTCTTTCTCCATCGTCGAGGGAGTAGTGGGCGACTGTTCGGCATAGACACGTTGGGCCTTTTCGTCTATCAGCCAGTAGAGCGCAGACTGACGAATGAGCAGGCTTGGCATCACCTGATTGACCAGCAGAGAGGAGAGGTAGGTAGGGCTGAGCGCACGGGGAATTTCGTTGGCGAACTGTTGAACGATGTGTTCCGGATCGTAGGTTGTGCCATAGACAAGCCGGTTCATAAACCGTTCGAAGGAAGGTCGTGCAGCAAAGGCGGCAGCCATATAAATGGTTGATGTGAAAATAGCGAGGGTATACACATTCGGGTCCAACTGAATTCGCTGCCCCGCCAGCACAAAGACGAGAATGAAAAGGGTGGCATAGAGGATAAAGAAGCTATACGAAGTGAGCGCGCGGTTGGCCCGTATCTCCTGATTGCCCAGCCGATGCTTGTAGAGGGCGTAAGTGTAGAAGAAGGAGAGCATCGGAATGGAGAGCGTAGCCAGAAACGTGACGGTGACCGGAGGTGAATAGTTGTCCAGGAGAAGTCCGGGCAGCATTGAGAGCAGGATGCCTGGCAGAAGGGAGACGGCGATCCCCATCAGCATCAGATTCAACATTGCTCGTTCCGCGGGCAATGTGGAGCGCAGGGCGCGCAGAAGGAGCAGGGCCAGACTGCCTCCGATGCCAACCAACAGAGCTAGATAATAGGTGGATAGGGGAAATACACCCGCTATATTCAGAAGGGCCATCACGCCGGCAAACAGATAGAACGCCGGTATCCACCAGCGGCCTTTCAGTGTGAAAGGGATAGGGATGAGACAGTGTAAGTGGAGATAGATGGGCATCATCAGCCAGGAGAGGCCGATCAACAGAAACGTAGAACCGAAAATCTGCGAGAAAGAGACTGTGCCGATAGCCAGCCACAGACCGGTGACGTAGTTTTGGAGGATCAGGAGACGCCAGCGATTGTCTTTGGGCCGCAGAAAGAGGAGGACCGCTGTGCCGGCCAGCCAGAAGGGAAGAAAGACCCAAATCGTGTTCAACCGTTGCAGTTGGCTTCTGTTCGACCGCACAGGCATGGACCAGAAAATTGTCAGGACCTCTCCTTTGCGTCGAATGTCCAACTTGACCACATCACCCGTGTCGAAATCGTTGAAAGGCGTTGCGGTCAGATTTGTGTTGTAATCGGCGTACTCCAAACGAACGCCAGGATCAAGTCCATAGATGGCCAGGATCTGATCCCCGACATAGAGTGTATCCCGACCTGAATTGCAAGCTGTCGTCTCTGTGGCTACGTTATATTCGACGCAATTGCTGGAAAAACTGACGATGTGCCAGCGTGGATCATAGGAGAAGCCAGGGTCTGGCACACGATAGACGTAACCAAGACCGTAGACAAAACCGATCACGAAGACGCTTGCAGCAACCAGCAGCCCTCTAAGGGTTTCTTGTGTGGTCAAAGCCTTCAGATTGGTGGTCACTGATAGGTCCGTTAGATACTCTGGTGGATCAGGTCTGCCAGATTCTCGTCGATTTTGCGCACAAACTCAACGAAAGGGGCCAATTGCATGGCGAGCAGATGGTCAATCCGCTCGCGTTGGGCCAGAGCCAGTGACTTTAGACAAGCCTTTGCCGCTGTATGACGCTGCAATAGTTGGAAGGCACAATAGCTGACTGCGCCGGAGTCGATGAGCAATTGCTGGGCCGTGTGCAAAGAAGCCAGATCGCTTGCCTGGCTTTTGCAGCGCAGGAACGCCTCTTTTTGGGGATATTCAGCGGTCAAGCCATAGAGAATAGCCAGATTGTTGCGCCCCTGCGCCCAGTCGGAGTTGGCCGGGGTTTGGAAAGCATCTTCCAAATCGTCGTAGATTTGAATAGCCTCGCCAAAGAGAACACCTACGGTGTGCAACACATTGACTGTTTGGCGGGATGCGCCGCCCAACAACGCTCCGATCTCCAGCCCTGTGCCATAGAACGGTGTACTTTTGGCCCGCACCACCTGCCAGTAATTCTCTTCGCCGCGCAGATTGCGCACATCCAACTCTTGCCCGGCTGCGGTGGCCAGGGCCATGCGGTTGAGAGCGTGGGCCGCGGCCGCTCGATATGGCCTGTCCACCGGGCAGCGCTCCATCAAAACCGCGCCTGCCGCCTGCAAGGCCAGGGCCAGATTGGCCGTGCGCCCGATGCCAGAGCGATGGTGCGCTCCACCAGGCTCTTCGTCCAATATATCGTCTACCAGGATGATGCTCACCTGGATACAGGCCAGGGCAGCGATGGCAGGCAAGGTGTCTTCGTACTTCCCGCCCACGGCTGCGCATGCGATCCCTGGCAACTGCCAATCCAGCCGCACGCTATCCTGTGTATTGGGGAAAAGTTCCTGGACTTCGTTCCAGCGCTCCATGCCGGGGACGCCCAGAACCAATTCTCTCAGTGTTGCTGCTTTAATATCGGAGCCCATCCAGATTTCCTTTCACTGGATCAAGAATATCCTATTACATAAATATAATATCGCATAGCAGGCATAATCCACGAACTGGCAGGTCAAGGCATATGCAGAATGTGAAAATCCGCAAATTCTGTAATCCATGTTCTCTTTCAGGGCGGGTTGAGCAGTTTACGGATTTTGTATAATTGGGGAGATGCTGATTTATGTTTTATTTTTGGTGACGTAAGTTTGCACCCCAAAATGTACTGTAGCGTGTGGATTTCCACACGCTACAGTACAAACATCTCTTGATTTGTGTCCTGACGATGAGTCGGTTAGCGCCAACCCACCCAATCAGAGGCCGGACTGATCTCGCTCTTGTCGGACATCCGGCGCACATCCGCCGGTGTAATGGAAGCGCTGATGCTCTCGAAGAGTGCCAACAGACCATCTTTCTTCTCAGACTTCATCATGGACTGAAACTGTTCGATCGTGACCACTGCGTGCATGAGATACTCCTCTCGATAAGATGGATGAACGGGGGTTGAAAGCCATCATCGAGGGTGAGTATACCCGATTTTTGGAAGTAAGTGGTTCGTAAAAACTACGTAGATTTAGTGTTCTCGAGCCAGTTTTTGTAATTCGTAAAGTTGGTTGAGGGCATCCAGCGGTGTGAGATTGTTTACATCCATCGTGCGCAAGACCTCGACCGCGGGGTGGGCATCGGCAAAGAGACCCACCTGCAAGGCGACGGGGCGGCTGCCACCGCGCGAGACCACTTCCCCCAGCCGCCGGGGCCCCGCCGCCCCCGACTGCTCCAAATCGTCCAAAATCTCCTCGGCCCGATGCACCACTTGCTTGGGCAGTCCCGCCATCTGGGCCACATGCACGCCGTAGGAGCGGTCCGCCTTGCCGGGCAGGATGCGATGCAAGAACACAACCTGCTCCCCTCTATCATCGACAGCTACTTGATAGTTGACTACGTGGGGCAAGCGTTCGGAAAGGTCTGTCAGCTCGTGATAGTGGGTGGCGAAGAGGGTGCGGGCGGCCGCGTCCGGCCGGTTGTGGATGAACTCGGCCACGGCGCGGGCGATGGCCATGCCGTCGTAGGTGCTGGTACCGCGCCCGATCTCGTCGAAGATAAGCAGCGAGCGCGGCGTGGCGCTGTGCAGGATGGCCGCCGTCTCCAGC
>JACQGT010000062.1 GCA_016199425.1 Chloroflexota bacterium | reverse complement strand
GAAGATTCTTTCACAACGAATTCGAGCGAGAAATCCGAGCAATTGTAGAACAATGAAATTGTCGTAAGTCCCACTGTAAGATAGCCCGGCGGTATCACGCATGGACTGGAGGATGGAGGCCACCGGCGCTTCCTCCAACTGCATGTCGATACCGATCTCTTTGAACATCTGCTGGGCCAATTCGGCGATGGGGCGCCGGGCCTGGTCGCCGGTGATGGTGGTGCAGGTGAAGGAAAGCGACACGCCATCCTTCGCCCGGACGCCATCCGCACCCACAGCCCAGCCCGCCTCATCCAGCATGGCCGCGGCCGCGGCCGGGTCGTAGTCATAACGGGGCAGGTCGGCCTTGTGGTAGGGGCTGGCCGGCGTCAGATTGGAGTGGCTGATCTGGGCCGCGCCGTTCCACAGGTCGTCAATGATGCGCTGGCGATCCAACGCGTGCATCATTGCTTTGCGCACAGTCTTGTCAGACAGAGCCGGGACAGTCAGGTTAAGCGGGAAGTATTTGATGGAGTTAGCCAGGGTGCGATAGACGACGAAGACGGGGTCAGACTCCAGAAATACGCTGTCCTCAACCAACAGGGGCCAAACCGCGGAGTCGGCGTCGCCCGACTGGAGAGCAATCATACGCACAGAGGGTTCGGGAACCACATCCTGGCGCAGGACATCAATGTTCGGGCGGCCGCGGAAGTGATCGTCGAAGGCTACCAGTTCGGTGAACTCGGCGGGGCGCCACTCCTTCAATTTGTAGGCCCCGGTGCCGATGGGCGCTGTGCGATACTTCTCCTCGCCCACCTCTGCGTGGTACTTGGACTGGACAATCGGCGTGGCAGCCCACGTCACCATCGACGCCGCGTTGACGTCGGACATATGCACCACAACCGTCTTGGCATCCACCGCTTCCACCGACTCTACACCGGTGAAATCCCCGGCGATGGACATGGCGTTGTCCGGGTTGCGATAGAAGTCGTAAGTGTACTTCACATCTTCGGCGCTGAAGTCTGTGCCGTCGTGGAACTTGACCCCTTCGTGGAGTTTGAAGGTGTAGGTCAACCCGTCGGGGCTTACATCCACAGACTCTGCCAGCACCATTTCGATCTGATTGAATTCGTCAACATCCGCCAGTGGGTTGTGGATATTGATAACCATCACCCATTCCACTGTGGGGCCGGTGTTGTCCGGGCCGAGACCGGAGACCTCCTGGTGGCCCATCCACGTCATTGTGCCGCCCTGCTTGGGGCCGCCGGCGGCGGGTGCTGCCGCCGGCGCAGGCGCGTCAGCCGCGGCGGGTGCCGCCGCCGGCGCAGCCTCGCCTCCGCCTGTGGTGGGCGCGGCCGGCGCGGCACAGGCCGCCATAAAGGCCGCTGTGCTGCCCAGCGCAGTGTAGCGCAGGAATTCACGGCGGCTCATGCCAGACATCTCAAGGGAGTGCTTCGTCATTGGGATCATCCTTTCTGGGATACCGATTGGAACACTGGTATGGGAAGAGCGAAAACATCTGCGGGAGGAATGGCCGCTGTTTCCAGAAATGGGTGCTACGGTTGGCCGAATAATTTGGCCGAATAATGGGGTGAAAATGGAACCATAAAATGAACGTTGGGGGAAAAACGTTGGGGAAAGTATAACGGATAGCAGCGCGACTGTCAAGACAAATAAATGTGGTGATTACCCATATATCGGGTTTCTCTCTGGAACTACCCCTACGGATCAATCATTTCCACCAGGGGTAGCGCAGACTTATGGGTAATCACCACAAATAAATCGGGCCTCTTTCCTCGTAAAACGCGCCATTTCCATCCAGCGAATGCTATGCTATACTTCCCTCATTACTTCTCTCATTGCCCCAACGATCCAACGCGTCTTACCCAAGAGCGGCTACCAGCGTCTGGAGGAACCTAATGCAAATATCCGACTTTCCTCGCCCACCCGACGACAACGGGCGCGGCGTCCACTGGTCAGCCCGCATCTACCACCCCAGCGCGGCCGATCTGGACTTTTGGATCGCCGAATTGACCGCCCTGCGCATGAAGTGGATCAAAGTGCTGGACGACGGCGACGGCTCCTCTTTGGAACTCTGCCGCCGCCTCATCGACGCGGGGATGATGCCGGTGGTACGCCTCTTCCGGGAACACCCCAATCCCGGACGCATCGGCGGGCGGGAGATCAGCGGCGTGCGCAAGCTGGTGGCCGCGGGTGTGCGCTATTTTGAGAGCAACAACGAGCCGGATCTGCCCGCGGAATGGGAAGGCAACCGCAAACCGGACAACTGGCTGGATATCGTTGTGGACAATTTCATCTACGATGCGGATATTGTCCATCGCGAAGGAGGCTTCCTGGCTGTGCCCGCCATGGGGCCGGGCGGCAAGGACAACGCCATCGAACGCATCGTGGCCCGGGGCCGGAAGGACCTCTTTGACAAAGGCGCGTGGCTGGCCATCCACAACTACACCCTCAACCACCCCCTGGACTACCCGGACGACCCGGTCAACCAGATAGGCCAGCCCCTGACCCGGGCTGAATTCGAGCGCTATCCTGCCTGGTCTTGGGACCAGCGCTCTATGGAGATGATCAACGAGCGGCGGGCCAGGGACAAAAATCCCGGCCAGACAGTGGACGACGACGCCAACTGTTTCCGCGGCTGGGAGCGAGCCGGGAAGATAGTTTTTGATGCTCTGGGCCGCTACATCCCGGTGATCAGCACCGAGGGCGGCCCGGTGGTGGGTTGGGGCGACGATCTGCGCTACAACAAAATCACCCCGGAGCAACAGGCCGAAATGCAGATCGGCGTCACCCGTTTCCTGCAGGAAAACGCGCCAGATTGGTACTTCTCCTGCTGCACCTGGCTGCTGGCGAGCCGGGCGCTGGGGGATTTCAACCCCACCTGGGAGCAGATGAGCTGGTATACCGACGCCTGGAACGAGCGTTTCGGGCTGGCTGGCCGGCTGCCGATTGTCCAGGCGCTGAAGGATTTGCCGCCGGTGGTGCGCCCGGAACTGCGCCGGGGCACAGCCACCCTGACAGCCAAAATCGTGCGCGGCGACAACCGCCAGCCCCTCGCCAACATCCCCGTCGTTCTGGAATCGACAACAGTGGGCAGCGCTGCATTCAGGCGGCGCATCCCCGCCGCCACCGACGGCGAAGGACGCATCAGCCTGGACCGGGTCTCGGCGGACAGCTACCGGCTGCTGCTCTTCGACACAGTGCTGGGTCAGGTGGCCCTGGCCGACAACGAACGCGCCGATCTGGAGCTGACCGCCCAGATCGGCCAGCGCAGCACACTGCGCGGCAAAGTGACCGACCCCAACGATGCCATCCAGCCCGGTCTGCCCGTGAGCCTGCACCAGACCAACCCCGCCCGCCTCGTCGCCCAGACGACGGTCAACGCGGCGGGGAGCTATGGGTTCAGCGATCTGGCGGCGGGCATCTACGCCCTGCGCGTGGCCCCCGGCACCGAGCAGGCCAGCGAACGGCGGGCCATCGACATCGACGGTTGGGAGGACGAGACACAGGATATGACCGTGCCCCAGGCCGCCGCAGTGCGTTATCAGGTGACGAGCAAAAAGCTGCTCTCGCCCCAGGAGACGGGCAACGAAAACAAAATCTGGGGACAGGTCCTGGACGCCGACGGCAACCCGCTGGACGGCAAGAGTGTGCGTATGCGCTGGACTGGGGCGGCCCCGGACACCAACTTCCCCACCGTCAAGAGCGGCCAGAGCCAATTCAAACCCAGAGGCTATTTTGAATTTATCCACACCCCCGGCGTCTTTCTGGTGGATGTGATGGACCCGGAGCACGAGAGCGAGGTAGCCGACGATCTGGTGACGGCCAATCTGCCCAACCGCAGCCGCCCCATCACCTACGACGTCACCTTCCAACTGATCAGCACGGCCCGGCCCGCAGCCCGCAGCGCCATTGCCGGGCGCATCCCTGG
>JACQGT010000687.1 GCA_016199425.1 Chloroflexota bacterium | reverse complement strand
CACGCGCCGCAGACGCCGTGCTCACAGCCCACGTGGGTTCCCGTCAGGTCCAACTCGTGGCGCAGAAAGTCGCTGAGCAGCAGCCGCGGCTCAACGGAGCGAGAATACTCGACAGAATTGACAGTGAGGGTGATTGGGTGGTTCACCGGTTGCCTCGTGTGAAAAAGGGTATTGGGTATTGGGTATTGGATATTTGGTAGTGGCGGCGTGCCAGCATCACTACCAAATATCCAATACCCAATATCTATTACCTCTCTTTTGCTCTTTCCAGTGCTCTTGCCAACACCCTCTCCGCCAGCACCCGCGCCAGATGGCGGCGGTAGTCGGCGCTGGCGTGGATGTCGCCGATGGGGTCGATGTCCTGGCTGGCGGCGATTTCTGCGGCGGCGCGCAGGGCCTCTGGCGTGGGTTGTTCCCCAATGAGCGCTGCCTCGGACTGAAAGGCTTCGGTGGGATAGTCCCCCACGCTCAGGTAGACCAGACGGGTGGCAGCCACCGAACCGTCAGCGGCCAGAGTCACAGTGGCTGCCGCGCCGGCCATGGCGTAGTCCCCGTGACGGCGGGCCATTTCGTCGAAGGCCCAGCCTGTGGCCGTGGGCAGGTCGGGGATGGCGATCTCCACCAGCAGTTCGTCCGCTTGCAGATCGGTGGCGAAGAGGTCGAGATAGAAGTTTTTAGCGTCCACCCAACGTTCGCCCTGGCTGCTCTGCACCCGCATACGCGCATTGAGGGTCACGGCCAGCACAGGCAACTCCGAGGCCGGGTCCGCGTGGGCCAGACTGCCGCCGAAAGTGCCCCGGTTGCGAATCTGTGGGTGGGCAATGTGGGGCATTGTTTCGTGGATCAGCGGGGCGCGCTCCCGCACCAACGGGCTGCGTTCGACTGTGCGCTGGCGGGTCATCGCGCCGATGCGCAGACCGTCGCCGCTCTCCCGGATGAAGAACAACTCGTCGATCCCGTTCAGGTCCACCAGCACAGCCGGCTGGGCCAGACGAAAATTCATCGTCGGCACAAGGCTTTGCCCACCGGCCAGGGGCTTGGCGTCATAGCCGTACTCAGCCAGCAGGGCCAGGGCTTCGTCGATACTTTTCGGCGCAAAGTAGTCAAAGGATGCGGGTTTCATGCAAAAGTGTCCAGAAAGAACGGGGATTGGGCCGGATTAGGCGGATACATGCGGATTTTTACGGAATACGAAATACGCAATAGGATTGTACCAGCACTTTCCACCGGACAAAAAGAGTGCCCGCTTACGTTCTCCCCGTGCGCTCGAACCAGCGGGGCGAACCCGCGCCCTGGCCGCTGTTCCACAGTTGCCGGGTGATCTGCATATGGCCCAGGTGCAGGGAGGTATGCTCGATGACGTGGAGAATGGCCCAGCGCCCGGTGAAGTCGTAGTTGTGCACGGTGTAGATGCGCTCCAACTGTTCGGCAGTGAAGCCGGGCATCAGCCGACGGGTCTCCGCGCCCACCTCCTCCAGCCGGGTCAGCAGGGGTGCGGCGCTCTCCATGCCCGTGGCAAACTCTGCGTCCCGGTTGCGGGTGGATGGCAGCCCGCCGAGTACCTCACCGATCCAGAAGTGTTCCGCCCCGGCGATGTGGGCAGCCATCACCGCCAGGGAGTTGGTGGCGTGATCGCCCTCGCCCTCCACAGGCCGCCAATTGAGCGCGTCGCCGGGCAGGTCGGCGATCAGCTTCCCCGCCTGGCCGCGCAGGTCTTCGATGAGATTCAGGTAGGCTTGGATTTCAGGCAGCATACGATTTTCTCCTCTAAAAAGGGATTGGGTATTGGGTATTTGGGAAGTACGAAATATCCAATACCCAATACCAATTCTATTCATCCAAAAAGGCCACGGCCCGGCAGAAGGCCGCCTCGCCACCTTTGAAGAGCCAGGGAAACGCGCCCAGCGTCAGACGGCGGTTTTGGAGTTCTGGCGCGCCGATCTGCCCGCCCATATTTTCCACGTGTACGCAGTCGTGGGGAAAGAGGGCGTTGTGGGTGAGCTGGTAGGCCGCCGCGGGGAAGAGTTCGTCCACGGCATCGGATCCGCCAAATTTCTCTTCGCACTGCGCCCGCACGCGCTGCCAGTGTTCCAGCCCGCCCCGGCCCAGAAAACGGCCAATCGGCAGGTTCATCGGGTGGTCGGTGGAAATCATATCCACGCCCCACAGGTGAATCTTCTTGTCCAGCAGCCACTGGCAGATGCTGTGATGGGGGCCGGGATGCCGCTGGATGTACTTTTCCTCGTCCCCGTCCGGCGCCAGAAAGCTGTATTTGTGCCAGCCGGTATTGATGAAAAGGATGTCCCCTTCGCGCACCTCCACCCGGGCTTCGATGTCCTCTGGACGGAAGATGTCCAGCTCGCCCAGATCGCTCAGGTCCACAATCACACCGGGGCCGTAGAGCCATTCCAGGGGAAGCTGGTCAATCGTCTTGCCATTCGTGACGAAATGGCGGGGCGCGTCCAGGTGGGTGCCCATGTGGTTGGAGGTCTGGATGTACTGGGCGTTCACCCCGTGCTCCGACTTGCGCTTGAAATACTTCGCTTCAAAGGGCGGGTAAAAGGGCCAGAACGAGCAGTCCGCGTTGAGGGGTTGGGAGAGGTCGTAGATTTTCATTGGGTACGCTCCGGGTGATTGGGTGTGAAAGTGAGCAGTGAGCAGTGAACAGTAATCAGTAATCAGTGGCGT
>JACQGT010000690.1 GCA_016199425.1 Chloroflexota bacterium | reverse complement strand
TGACTACCACCTTCCCCTCTATCCTACTCCCACCTCGCCCTAAAACTGAAATGCACCCGGGGAATCCCAGCCTCTTGACATTCTATCCAAAAGGCACGAGAATTAAGGAAGCATTGGCAAGCATTGGGATTCCCTACTTTCTAGTGAAAGGAAATCGCTGTGGACATACTTCGTAAACATCGCCCTTTCTACCGGCTGCTTTCCACATTTGTTCTGGTGGCGCTTCTGCTGGTCGCATTGCCCGCAGCGGCGTTGGCTGCCCCAGCCCAGGCAGAAACAGCCTCACCCCAGGCGCACTACGTCTGGTACACTGTCCAGCCCGGTGACACACTGAGCAAAATCGCCTTGCGCTATGGCACGACAGTCTCCGCGCTGATGTCGGTCAATGGACTCTCCAACGCTAACCACATCTACGTGGGGCAGCGATTGAAAATCCCTACAGAGAGCGGTAGCTGTGTGCGTTATCACACTGTCACCTATGGACAAACCCTCTCCGGCATCGCGGCCTGGTACGGCGTCTCCACCCACAGTCTGGCCCAGGCCAACAACATCACCAACTACAATCGCGTCTACAGCGGTCAATCCCTCTGCATCCCCGGTTGGAGCGCACCACCGGCTCCCCCGCCGTCGGGCGGCTTCTGGTACAAAGTCACCTATGGCGACACTCTGAGCCGCATCGCCCTGCGCTATGGCACGACGGTTTGGGCGATTATGGCTGCTAACAACCTTTCCAGCGCCAACCGGATTCTGGTGGGCCAATCCCTGTGGATTCCCGGCGGCTACGCGCCGCCACCCAGCCCTGGGCCTAAACCCACGCCCACACCGCCACCGGCTTCCCCACCACTGACCGGCGGTCCCTGGACAGCACTCTATTACAACAACAAAGAGTTGAGCGGTACACCGGTGGAGACCCGTGTCGATGGCAAAATCCACTTCGATTGGGGTGCGGGTAGTCCCAGCGCGGCTGTGAACAGTGACGATTTCAGCGCTTTGTGGACGTCCATCAACAGCTTCGAGGCGGGGACATACCGCTTTATGACCACAGCGGATGACGGCGTGCGGGTCTACGTGGACGGCGCGCTGGTCATCGACAACTGGAAAGTGCAGCCCGCGGCCGAGAGCAGCGGCGAGATTGCCCTGACGGCCGGCAGCCATACGGTCCAGGTTCGCTACTTTGAAGAGAGCGGATTGGCCTCTATCTACGTGCGCTGGGCGAAGAAGTAGAGAAATACGGCGTGGTTCAAACGGGCAGAAAGGCATCGTTTGGAATTGTACCCGACAGTAACGGCAATGCAGCTAATTGTAGGACAGATTGGCAATCCGTCCTATACCAACTGAGTTTGAACACACCCAATTGAATAACGCTCTGGAAAGGACGCAAGTAGGGGAGTCTTGGCAATGGATGGAGATACCGAACGAGAGGCGATGATCGAGCGGGCCTGGCATGAGTTGCTGACCACAGGCATGAATGCAGAAGAACTGCGCGCCCGTCGTATTTTTCAATTTCTGCCGGGCGATCCCCGCTGCAAAATCTGCCACGCGCCCTTTCACGGCATCGGCGGCGGGGTTGTCAAGGCGCTCTATGGCAAACGCCGCTCCAATCTGAATCCTCAACTCTGCAATATCTGTGAACGTTTCGCCCAGGAATATCAGGGCGGCGCAGAAATCGATCTCTCCCTATTGTTCGCTGATGTGCGCGGGTCATCTACTCTGGCTGAGCAGATGACCCCCACCGCCTTCAGCAAACTGATCAACCGTTTTTACAACACCGCCACCCACGTGATGGTGCATACCAACGCGCTGATCGACAAAATCATCGGGGATCAGGTGGCGGGGATGTTCGTGCCGGGCTTTGCCGGACCCCAACACGCCCGGCAGGCCATTGCCGCGGCCAAGGAAATTCTGACCGCCACCGGACACGGCGCTCCCGACGGTCCCTGGATTTCTCTGGGTGTGGGCGTGCATACGGGGCGGGCCTTTGTGGGCGCGGTTGGGTCCAGCGCAGGGACGACGGACATTACTGTTCTGGGCGACGCACCCAACACCGCCGCCCGCCTTTCTTCCAGCGCCCGGGTCGGGGAGATTTTGATCAGCGAGGCAGCCCGCAGCGCGGCCGGACTGGACACCAGCGGATTGGAGCGGCGCGCGCTGGAATTGAAGGGCAAAAGCGAAGTCGTCGCTGTCTATGTGCTGACCGACTACACATAAACCCTCGCCGCTCAAACTCCCCAGGCCACCCGCGCCTCCTCGATAGGACGCATCGTCTGCTTCCCCAGCAGCGTGTGACCCGGCCCATCGCCCACCCAGCGTTTGTCCGCGGGATGGCTGGCGGGTTGGAAGCGGATGTCGCAGCTCAGGCGGAAACGGTTGGTGAGATTGGTGGTGGAGGCGTGCATTGTGTGCATTCCAAAAAGAATCACATCCCCCGCGTAAAATTCACTGGTCAGCCAACGGCCGCCAAACTTCTCGACGATTTCCATCGGCTCTTTGGTGAACCAGCCCTCGATGCCGTCCCGGTCTACGTCCATCTGGCCGTAGGTCTGGCGCAGTTTCTCGAAGGCAGGCAGATTGTGGGAGCCGGCGCACATAGCCAGCACGCCCTGTTCGATGGGGATGTCGCCGAGGGGAATCCACGTAGTGTGGAGTTGGGCGGATCCCTGGCCCATATAGACAAAATCGTAATGCGCGCCCGTGTACTGCTCATTGCCCACGCCCCGCAGCCACTTGTAATTGAAGGTCAGGCTCGGCTCGCCAAAGTAGCTGTCGAAGAAACCGAAGAGTTCGGTGCCTTCCAGCACGGCCAGCACGTCGGGGTGGGTGGCAATGCCTTTGCGTCCCATCATCGGCACGCTGCGCCCGCCTTTGGGCATCACCCCTTCCAGCAGCGGTGTATCCGGCGTCAGTGCCTCGTTCTCCCGCATGTGGGTCAGAATTGTTTCGCGAGCAGTCAATACCTTCTGCCGGTCGATCAGCCCGCGCAGGAGCAGATAGCCGTCTTCGTCCATACGGGCGCGCAAAGCCGCCACATCGCCCAACAGATCGCTGCTGTCGCGCAGCACGCCCAGCGCGTCACTGGGAAACTCCACGTTGCGGTAGCCAAAACGAACGTTCATTATCAGTCCTCCCATTTCACCTGTCGGTCACTTCATTCGCAATTCACTATTCACCATTCACTATTTCCCCACCCGTCATCTGCCTTGCCAGCTCCTCCAACTCCCCGGCCAGCGGCCCCCACAAGTGCGCGTCATCCAACTCTTCCAGCATCAACACCAGCGCGTCTTCTTTGTCCGGGTAGTAGCGCTTGCGCCGGCTGATCATCACAAAGCCCAATTTCTCATAGAGCCGGAGAGCCGCTTCATTGCTGGGCCGCACCTCCAGGACGACACTGTCGCATCCTTCCCCCCGCGCTTCCGCCAGCAGATGGAGCAGAAGCCAGCGCCCGATCCCCTGCCCCCGAAAATCTGGGCGCACGGCAATCGTCAGGATATGGGCTTCCTCCCCAAAGAGCATCCAGCCGCCCTGGGCGATGACGTCGGGCAACCCAGATGGCGTACCGGCGGGGACCACCACCTGGTAACGGCTGAGCCGGTTGTCGTTGAGTTCGTGCTCGTAGAGGCCGCGGCTCCACGGGTCCGAGAAGCTCGCCTCTTCCAGCAGGAGGACGCTGTCCAGATCGTCGGCGGTCATCGGGCGAATGAGCAGAGGGGGGAGAGGCATGGGTTACGGCTCGCGCAGGTAAATGGGTTCGAGAGTATCCAGGCTGTCTGCGTGGCCTGCACTCAAATGGCGTGCGGCCAGCCAGGCCAGCATACCTGCCCGCCGCAGCCCGCTCACCTCGTCCACCGGCGTCACGCGGGCGAGATCCGCTACGGCCCCGGCCAACTCTGTCGTCATCTCGCCCACTAGCCAGACCGCTTCCCGGCCAGCCGCCAGCTCAGCGCGAAAGGCGTCGAGCTTCCCGAAGCTGTGTTCGTCAGCTAGTGGACGGTAGAGATCGCTGCCGGGTGGAAAGAAGGCCCAATTGTAGCGTCCCCGCCCAGCCTGTAGAAAGGCGCAGATGGTTGCGCCTGTGGCCTGGGCCGGGGCAAAGAACGGGCCAGCGGTCACGCACAGTGTGGGCAGACCGACAATGCGGGGTGGTTCGTCCAGCCCCAACGCAATGCCTTTGGCAACACTGAGCGCAATGCGCACACCGGTAAAGCTGCCCGGCCCGGTGGTCACGGCCAGGGCGTCGATCTGCTCGGTTGCGATCTCCAGCCGGACCAGCATCTCCTGGATGACCGGGATCGTCTCCTCCGTCTGGCGGCGGGGGGCCTGCCAGGTCTGCTCGGCCAGGAGAAGGTCGGCGGAACGGTCATAGAGGGCGACGGAGGCGGTATTGGTGGCGGTGTCGAGAGCGAGAAGCATGGGCGTGGGATAATGGGATAATGTGAGTGGGAACAGTATACCACAGGGCAACGGGGCGGGCTGCCAAAGCAGACTCTGTGAGGCGTGAAACGTGAGATCACCGTAGGTTGGGTTCTCCCGGCGCTCGTTGGTTCTACGGCAATGCTCTCTCGCCGGGAGAACCCAACCTACAGAATCTCCACGCCTCCGCGGTGTCCTTTTTGGCTTTTTGTAGTAAAGTTATGCAGGGGCAAAGCAACTCTGGCGAACGCGGCTGGAGTTAAAAACAAGCCAGAGAGCGCAAGCGCCATGCCACACAATACTCCGTACGGCAAAAAAATCGACGTCATGTGCGTTAGTTCTTCGGCCAGAAACGTGACTCGTGAAACGTGAACCAACGCCACTGATCTCACGATT
>JACQGT010000682.1 GCA_016199425.1 Chloroflexota bacterium | reverse complement strand
CTCGTCGCCAACCGCACCCCCGGCCCGGAGATTTTGCAGGCCGAAGCGGTCAGCGGCGATAACGGGCTGACCCTCACCGAGCGCGCGCCCTACGGCGTCATCGCCGCCATCACCCCTTCCACCAACCCGACATCGACAATTATCAACAACGCCATCGGAATGCTCAGCGCGGGCAACGCTGTCGTTTTTAACGTCCATCCCGGTGCCAACCGGGTCTGCAACGAGACCATCCGCCGCATTAATGCAGCCATCACAGCCGCGGGCGGCCCGCCGGACCTGCTCACCGCGCCGGAAGCGGCCACCATCGAGAGCGCCCAGGCGCTGATGGCCCATCCCGGCGTGCGCCTGTTGCTGGTAACGGGCGGGCCGGGGGTGGTGCGCGAGGCGATGGCGAGCGGCAAGCGGGCCATCTGCGCGGGGCCGGGCAACCCGCCGGTGGTGGTGGACGCGAGCGCGGACATCGGTCTGGCCGCCCGCCAGATCGTCTTCGGGGCCAGCTTCGACAATAACGTCATCTGCACCGACGAGAAGGAAGTCTTTGTCGTCCGTTCCGTGGCCGACGAACTGCTGGCCGGGATGCAGAACCACAACGCGCTGCTCCTGCCCAAGTACAAAGTGGCCCAGTTGGAGAGGGTCATCTTCACAGAATTGGGCGCGCCGGGCAAGCCGGGTGTGATGAACAAACGCTGGGTGGGCAAATACCCCTGGCAGATTTTGCGGGAGATCGGCATTGAGGCGGGGCCGGAACTGCGGTTAATTGTCGTGGACGTGCCGGCGGATCATCCGCTGGTCTGGACTGAGCAACTGATGCCTGTGCTGCCGGTGGTGCGGGTGGAGAACGCGGACCAGGCCATCGATCTGGCCGTGGCCGCGGAACACGGCTTTGGTCACACGGCGGCGATGTACAGCCGCAACATCGACAATCTGAGCCGGATGGCCCGGGAGATCAACTGCTCCATTTTCGTGAAAAACGGGCCGACTCTGGCCGGTCTGGGCTACGGCGGCGAAGGCTACACCAGCTTTTCCATCGCCAGCCCCACCGGTGAAGGGCTGACCACCGCGCTGACCTTCTCCCGTATCCGGCGCTGTACAATGGTGGATCATTTTCGCATTGTGTAGCTGAACCACGAAGACACAAAGGCACAAAGAAAGAATTTGGCCTGTCTTCATCTTTTTCGTGTCTTTGTGTCTTTGTGGTAAAAAATGATAGTCCCCCAATTTTTTGAACGCTACGAATGGAATTGCGAAGAGGTCGAGCCGGGCATCTGGCGGGCGAGCTTTGCCGACGAACGGGAAGAGGAGTACGATCTCTTTGTAGCGCTATCCGACAACTGGCTGCACTTTGCTGTCTCTCCCCTCACGCCCAGGCCAGTGACTGAGTGCTTCTTTTCGCTACACGAAACACTTTTGCGCCTGAACCAGAGCCTGCGCCTGGCCCGGCTGGCGTTGGACGACGAAGGGGATGTGGCGCTGCTGGCCGACCTGCCCCTGGACGATCTGCGCTACGCCCACTTCGCCGCCGCCCTGGACGCGCTTACTAGCTATACCCGGCGGCTGGCAGGCGAATTGAGCTGGGTCGCCACTCAGCCCGGCTACCATTCGCCTCTATTCTAACAAAGGGACACGGATTTTCACGGATGGAAAAGATTCACACGGATTAGAAAATGGCGACTCGTCTCACACCGGCGGAAATTCTACAACAACAGCTTGACCATTTGGGCGTGGCCCGTCCTGGTGACGTGGGTTGGGTTCACGGAGCCAACAACCGGGCAAAACTGGAGGCTGCCCTGGTCGATCCCGGCGTTCACTACGTGGAGGGCGATATCTCTCTGGGCGAAAACGGCCAGGCGATAATGGCCCATCCCCCCGTCACCACCAACGATCTGATCTTCACCGATTGGCTACACGCAATCATAGCTGCGGGCAAAGGCGCAAAGCTCGATTTCAAGACGCCCGCCGTCGTGGAGTCCTGTCTGGTCGAAGCCAAACGCCACGCGCTGGGGCGCATCCCGCTGATCGTCAACGCCGATCTGCTGGTGGGACCAGGAGGCAGGCCGGTTGTCTTTGACCCAAATGCATTCCTGGCTCTCCACCAAAAGTATCTGCCCCAGACGATTCTCTCCCCCGGCTGGAAGGTCAGCGACAACGGGACGGGCTACAGCCGGGAGATGCTGACGGAGATGCGGGAGCTTCTGCGCCCTGTGCGCGGCCCGGTGACTCTCTGCTTCCACGCCTGGTTTTTCTTCACCTCCTGGCCGGATGTGAAGTGGCTGCTGGACCAGACGCCCTATACGATTACCGTTTGGGGGAAAATCGACTCGCCCGAACTGCTGGGCTGGCTGTGCAAGTACACGAACCCGGCCCGTTGTTTTTACGACGTGCAAGACGCAGACGGCAATCAGTTATCAGTGAATCACTGATACCCTATCTTCTTTCTCGGATCAATGGACTCGCCAATGCCCCATCCTCTCCAAAATTTCCCCGCTCTGGCTCTGTTGGAATTCGAGAGCATCGCCGCGGGCTACCTGGCCGCGGACGCAATGGCGAAACGCTCACCCGTCGCCCATATCGTCGCCGGGACTGTGCAACCGGGGCGGTTGCTGGTGCTGCTCAGCGGGGGTGTGGCCGAAGTGGAGGAGGCAGCCGCAGCCGGTCGCGCCGCAGCCGCGGGCAGCCTGCTGGATGAAGTGCTGCTGCCCGCAGTCCATCCGGGCGTTGTTGGCGGGCTGCTCGGTAAACGTAAATCCATTGGCGATGCGCTGGGGATTGTAGAGAGCCGCAGCGCGGCCAGCGCCATTCACGCCGCGGACGCCGGGCTGAAGGGCGCGGATGTGGTCCTGGTGGAGCTACGCCTGAGCGACGGGCTGGCGGGGAAGGGCGTTTGCTTCTTTACCGGGACAATCTCCGCGGTGGAAACAGCCGTCGAACTTGCCTCCGCCGCGGTCAGCCCCGGCCACTTCCTCCACGCGGTCGTCATCCCCCAACTCAGCCCCGACATCGCCGCCAATCTGGGCAACCACAGCCACTTCGCCCAGAATCTGTAAACTTACCCTTTAATACCGCTCAAGGCGATGCCCTGGGTGAAGTAGCGTTGGCCGAGCATAAAGACAAGCAGGATGGGAACGGTGGCAATCATTGTGCCCGCCATCAGCAGCGTCCAGTCGGTTGTCCCCTCGCGGCGGAATTGGGCCAGCCCCACTTGAATTGTCTTCATCACATCAGAGCGGGTTGTCACCAGCGGCCACACAAAGTCATTGAACATATTTTGGAAGGAAAAGATGCCCAGAGTAGCCAGGGCGGGGCCAGAGAGGGGCAGGGCAATACGCCAGTAAATACCAAACTCCGACGAGCCGTCGATGCGGGCCGCATCTTCCAAATCCGCGGGCAGGGTCAGGAAAAACTGGCGCAACAGAAATGTGCCGTAGGCTGTGGCAAAGAGGGGCACAGTCAACGCCCAGTAGGAGTCAAGCATCCCAAAACCGCCCTGTCCCCAGATGTCGTTGTCACCGAGCAGCGGCCAATGCTTGACGAGCACAAAAAGGGGAACCAGTGTTGCCTGGGAAGGAACCATCAGCGTTGCCACGACCGCCACAAAGAGGAGATCCCGCCCGGGGAATTGGAGCCGGGCAAAGGCAAAGCCAGCGGTTGACGCCAGGGCCAACTGAGCAACCGCGACAATCACCGAAACGAGGGTGCTGTTGAAGAGGTAGCGGAGCAGATTGTAGGACTGGACAGATCGGATATAATTGTCAAAGCGCCAGACCGACGGCAGGGTAACGCCCTGGGCGAAGACTTCCGCATCGGATTTGACCGACGTCAGGAAAGACCAGATGAAGGGAAAGATGAAGATGAGCGCCAGGAAAATGAGAAGAAGATAGAGCGCGCCTATCTTCAGAAGCCGCATGGCCGCCAGGCTTGCCTCGCCCTGACTCATCAACGCCTGGCCCCGTTGTGCCATCTCGCCTACTTGTGCAGTTTTCAGTGCGCGGGCCGATTCAGTTGTAGTGGGTGTCATAGCGGACAATCCGGGTGTTGATATACGTGACAATCGAAATAAAGACGAACAGGACCACAGACATCGCCGCAGCAGAACCCATCTTCAGAAACTCAAAACCGTTCTGATAGATGAGATAGACGACAGTGAGGGTGGAGTCAAGCGGGCCGCCCTGGGTCAGAATCCAGGATTGGGTGAACATCTGCAACGCGCCGATGAAGTAGACGACAAAGACGAAGAAGGTGGTTGGGCTGAGCAGCGGAAGTGTGATGTACCAGAAGCGCTGGGTAGCGCCCGCCCCGTCGATCTCGGCAGCCTCGTAGAGATAATCGGGAATGCCCTGCAAGCCGGCCAGGAAGATAATCATATTGTAGCCGGCGTTCTTCCAGATGGAGAGAATGGCGATAGAAAGCATCGCCGTATTCGGGTCCCGCAGCCAGGCAAAGGTAGGCAACCCCATCTTTTCGAGTAGCTGGTTGAGCACGCCGAACTGGGGTTCGTAAATCCAGAGCCAGATAAACGAAACCGCCACAAAGGATGTCACCACCGGCAGATAGTAGGCCGTGCGGAAGAAGTAGATACCCCGTATGGATTGATTGATAAGCACAGCCAGCAGCAGGGAGATGACGGTGCCCAGGGGCACCGTCATCACTGCAAACAGAAAGGTGTTGCCGAGCGCCTTTAGAAAGCGGGCGTCCTCCAACAATAGCTGGTATCGGCCCAGCCCGTTCCAGACCGGCGGCTCCAGGAGGTTGTATCTGTGCAGACTGAGGTAGAAGGCGTTGACGATTGGGTAGACCACAAAGACGGCCAGGAAGAGCAGAGAAGGCAACACAAAGAGCAGGGCTGCCAGCCGCCTCTCACGCATATATCCCTGGCCCCAGCGGCCTGTCCGCGCCGCCCTCCTGGGGCGGATGGCTGAAGACGTAGCTACGCTCATTGTGATTTACCCCCCCTGCAAAATCTTTGTGACCACCTCATCCATATCGGCCAGGGCCTGCTGCACCGTCTTCACACCCCGGATGGCCGCCTCGACCTCGCGCCCCAT
>JACQGT010000686.1 GCA_016199425.1 Chloroflexota bacterium | reverse complement strand
TGTAGCCAGCCTCCACGGCTGGCGGTTGGTACAGCTTTGCCGGCTCTGCTGTCTCGGAGACAGTGGCTATTTCGGGGTCACTATTGAAATGGTAGGAATAGGAGGCCATGGCTAGAATCTCACTGGTGCGGAATAGACTCTTTCCAAGTCTACTCGAAAAGTTGACTCTGGGAAAGTTGACTTTTTGGCTTTCGGTTTGTCCTCCCTTCACCCTGTCACCTTTTCACTCCATCACCCTGTCACCCATCGCCCCGGCTGCCACGCGCAGATACTGGCCCATATACAGATCGTAATAGAAGCCGCGCGCGGCCAGTAGCTCCTCGTGGCTGCCCCGCTCGATAATGCGGTGGTCATTGACCACCAACACCTCGTCCGCGTTGCGGATGGTACTCAACCGGTGGGCGATGACAAAGGCCGTGCGCCCATCCAGCAGACGCAGCAGGGCTTCCTGGATGTGGACTTCCGTGCGGGTGTCCACGCTGCTGGTGGCTTCGTCCAGAATGAGGATGCGCGGGTCGGCCAGGATGGCCCGGGCAATGGCGATCAACTGGCGCTGGCCCTGGCTGAAGTTGTGCCCCTTCTCCGAAACCGGCGTGGCGTAGCCCTGGGGCAGCAGACGGATAAAGCCATCGGCGTTGGCCAGGGTGGCCGCGGCGATCACATCCTCGTCGCTGGCGTCCAGACGGCCATAACGGATGTTTTCCATCACCGAACCGGAGAAGAGGAAGGTATCCTGCAGGACGATGCCCAACTGTTGGCGCAGGGAGGTCTGCTGCACATCCCGGATGTCCTGGCCGTCCACCCGGATCGATCCTTCGGTCACGTCGTAGAAGCGGCTGAGCAGGCTGATGATCGTCGTTTTGCCCGCGCCCGTAGGGCCAACCAGCGCCACTGTCGCGCCAGAGCGGGCGTGAAGATTCACCCCTTCCAACACAGGCTTGCCCTCTTCGTAGGCAAAGCTCACATCCTCGAATTTCACATCCCCGGCTACAGGCGGCAAGGGCTGCGCGCCCGGCCTGTCCTGGACAGTCGATGTCACGTCCAGCACGGCGAAGATGCGTTCCGCGCCGGCCATGGCCGCCTGCACCTGGTTATAGAGCATGGCAATCCCGCGCATGGGGCGGAAAAAGTTCATAATGTAGATGACAAACGTCGCAATCACACCCACGCCCAGAACGCCCTGCAAAGCCAGCCAGCCGCCTAGCAACGCAGTGACGGCAATCGTAATCGTCATCATTGTGGTAAACATCGGCCCCAGCGCGGCGGTGATCACATCCGCTTTTAGCCCTGCCGCACGATTGATCGCGTTCACCTCTTGAAATTGGGCGAAGGTGTCCGCCTCTCGGGCAAAGGCTTTGACAATGCGCGCCCCGGCGATATTCTCCTCCATCACCGCGTTGAGACGGCCTGTGTTGCGCTGCACGTCGCGAAAGGCTGCCCGACTGCGCCGGGTCACCTCGCCGGTGATCCAGACCATCAATGGCAGGATGACCAGCATGGCCAGCGCCAATTGCCACTTGAGCACAAACATCGCCACTAGCGTGCCGCCCAGAAGCAAAATGTTGGAGATAAACTCGATCAGCCCGTCCGAGAGGGTGCGGTTGATGGCGTCGGTGTCATTTGTCACCCGACTCATCAGATCGCCCACCTGATTGCGGTCGTGAAAAGCCATAGAGAGCATCTGTAGATGGCCGAAGACCCGCGCCCGCAGCTCCGCCACGAAATTCTGTCCGATTTCCACCATATAGAGCGCCTGCACGCCGGAGGTGAGACCCGTCGCCAGATAGACGCCGATGAGGAGCAGGCTGATCCGGGCCAGACCGGGCGCGTCGCCAGGGGCCACAAAGCGGTCGATGGCCTGCCCCATCAGAATTGGGCCGTAGAGCCGCAGGTAGGTGCTGATCATCACAAAGACGGCCACGATCAGCAGCCGCGCCCGGTGGGGACGCAGATAGCCCATCAGCCGGGTCAGGGTGGCGCGGGTGTTGGAAGCGGATTCGCCGGTCATCATACCGCCGCCGCCAAAGCCGAGGCGCATGGGTTGGGGTGGGCGTTGGGCTGTCATGGGTGGATGTTCTCTCTGTTCTGCGATAAAGGTTGGGGGTATGAGTTGCGAGTTAGGAGTTAGGAGTTCAGAGTTAGGCCGTCAAGCACGACCTAACTCTGAACTCCTAACTCCTAACTTCCAAATTGGGAGCGATAAATTTCTCGGTAAATTTCATTCGTTTCCAGCAACTCGGCGTGGGTTCCCTGCCCGGCGATTTTGCCCTCGTCCAGGATCAAAATCTGATCGGCGTCGAGAACGCTGCTGATGCGCTGGGCCACCAGAAAGGTTGTAGTCCCGGCCAGAAGCTCGGCCAGCGCGTCCTGGATGCGTACTTCGGTTTCCAGGTCCACCGCGCTGGTGCTGTCGTCCAACAGGAGGATGGCCGGTCTGGTGAGCAGGGCGCGGGCAATGGCGATGCGCTGCTTCTGGCCGCCGGAGAAGTTGTCCCCCCGGCTTTCCACAACGCTCTCGTAGCCATCGGGCAGACGCATGATAAAGTCATGGGCCTGGGCTGCGCGGGCCGCTGCCTCCACCTCTGCCATAGACGCGCTGGGCTTGCCATAGGCGATATTGTGGCGCACACTGCCCGTGAAAAGGGTATTCTCCTGCAGGACGACGCCGATGCGTTTGCGCAACTCCGGCGGACTCCATTCGCGCACATCCACCCCGTCCACGCAGATGCGCCCGCCGGTCACGTCGTAGAAACGGGGGATGAGATTGATCAGCGAGCTTTTGCCTGCGCCGGTCACGCCCATCAGCGCTACCTTCTGGCCCGCTGCCACCCGGAAGCTCACCCCGTCCAGCACCTCTTCACCCACGGGCCGCTCGCCATTGCGCCCGCTGTTTGTGCCATTGGCCGAGCCGCCCGCACCGTTCAGCCCGAACTGGCCGGGGGCAGGTTTGCGTGAACCGGTATAGTGAAAAGCCACATTCTCGAACTCCACCCCACCCCGCACGATCTCCGGGCGGCGGGCCGTGGCCGGCGGCTGAATGGCAGGCCGGATTTCCAGCGTTTCCGCCAGCCGCCTGGCCGACGCCTCGGCCCTGGAAACCATCGACAAAATGTTGCTCAACAGCAGCAGGGGCGACATTCCGATCAGCAGATAGTTGCTCAGGGCCACCAGTTCGCCCAGACTCAAGCGCCCACCGATCACATCCAGCCCGCCCTGCCAGATAATCAGCGTCGTCCCCACATTGGTCAACACCAGCAGCGCGGGCAAAACCAGGGCCAGATAGCGCCCGACCTGAATGTTCTTCTCCATATACGAAACGTTGCTCTCGGCAAAGCGCTCAATCGTATGCTGCTCACGCACATACGCCTTCACCACCCGAATCCCGGCTAGCGTCTCCTGGACAGTTGTGTTGAGACTGCCCAGCCGCTGCTGCACGGCAGAAAAGAGGGGCGACGCCGCTCTCAGAAATACCCGGATGATGACAGCCGCCAGCGTCAACGTAGCAAACATCCAGAGGGAAAGCTGCCAGTCGATGGTCACCATCAGCGCGACACTGCCCATAATCATCAGCAGCGAGCGGATGAGCAGGGCCAGCCCCGCACTGAGGAACATCCGCACCACATCCACATCGCTGGAGATGCGGGTCATCAGTTGGCCGGTCTGGGCCTGGTCCAGATTGGCAAAGGAGAAGCTCTGGATGTGGCGAAAGAGTTTGTTGCGCAGGTCATAGGCGATGCCCTGGGAAATCTGGGCCCGGGCGATGCCCTGGCCGATGGTTGTGACCGCGCCCACAATGGCCGCGGCCAGCATCATCCCGGCCCCATACCAGATGCGCCCCATATTGCCCGCCCGGATGCCCTCGTCGATGATCACCCGTAGCATGGCCGGCGTCACCAACTCCATCAGCACAGGCAGGATCGTTGTGATGAAGCCCAGCACGACCATCCAACTGTAGGGTCGCATATAGGGGAAGACTTTGCGCAGACCGGGCATAGGGGCCTCCAAGGGTTGCAGGTGGCAGGTCGAAGGTGGCAAGACGAAAAAACAAATCCGTAAATTCTGTTATCCGTGTCCTTATTTTCAGGACAGGCTATTCTGGACCGACGCTGGCGAGACTCCGCCCACTCTGTTCCAGATGGGCAATGTCATTCATCCCCAACACCAGACCGGTCAGAGCGCGGTTGCTCGTTATCAGGCGCAGGCGAGAGATAGATGTGTTGGCTGTGTGCAGAAAACGTTTGTTGGGGAGGGGGACTTGCAGCACGTGGGTCAAGACCGCCTGCAAGACCCCGCCGTGAAAAAAAACCAGCACCCGTTCGCCGGGATGGGCGGCCACAATTTCACAGAGGGCGGCAATCGTTCGTTGTTGGGCCTGCCGGTAACTTTCGCCGCCGCCCCGCACCCGCTCCGGGTCCATCACCGGATAGGAAGCCGCCCACTCCTCTGGGAAGCGGCGCTGAATCTCCCCAAAGGTCAGCCCGGACCAGGCCCCCACGTCGATCTCGCGCAGGCCGGTGCTGGGCTGAATGGGGAGGTTTATGGCCTGGGCGCAGGGAACAGCCGTCTGCCAGGCCCGTTGCAGATCACTGGAGTAGATAGCGGAGAAAGGCTGGAGCAGATGCAGGCCAGCCAACCGTGCAGCCAGCAGCGCCGCTTGCTGATGGCCCTCATGGGAGAGGGGTAAATCATTCTGCCCCTGATAAATTCTGTCCCGGTTACCGATGCTCTCCCCGTGGCGAATCAGCCAGAGTTCTGCGCTCGTGTCGGTAGGGGAAGACATACGCGGTCCTTTGGGATGCAGCCAATCAACCAATGAACCAATCAGCGCGTTTACAGTTGATTGGTTCATTGGTTGATTGGTTCTATGGCTGGCACACATCCAGTAGGTCGCCGTTGGCTGTATAGCCGACAATGGCTACTTCGTCCACACAATGTTCTGTGATTACCTCTGCGACGGCGTCCAATGGCCCGGTGTAGGTGAAGTAACGGATCGCCGGCCATTTGAACAGATACGAGTGGTTGTCGCTGACCGGAATCCGCACCAATTCCCCGTCGGGAATCTGCCAGGTGGGCCAGGGGGGCACAAAGAGAGCGTTGGTGTAGACGCCTTCGGCCAGGCTCAGATCCCGTGCCCGCAGGCCGGCAATGTCGTCGTAGAAGGCGGCGGCCTTTGTCGCAAAGTCGTCCGGGTCGCCAGCGATGGCTGTGCCATCGCCGTCAACGCTGCGCGCCTGGACCACAAACCAGATGGCATTGCCGGGCAGACGCAGCCAGGTCGTATATTTCGGCCAGGTAAAGGCAGTTGCGCTGGGGCGGATGACAGCCCGTCCGTCGCTCACAATCAGCAGATAGGTGTCGAGCAGATCAGCACCCCGCACCGGGTCGGTGTAGGTCAACGCCAGATTGTAACGACCGTTCAATTTGCCCAGAGCCAGTGCGCCTGTGGCTGGGGACAGGCTGGACTGTCCAGAGGCTGGGGCAAAAATGCCGTCGATTTGTGCCAGGAGGGTAATGCTCTGGGTCTGGGTAATCTCCACCCGCTCCAGCGTTGCCTCCACCCGGTAGGTGAGCAGGGGATACGCTTTCTGACTTTCCAGCGTCAGAGAAAGCGCGCCGGACTGCTCAATCAGACCGATGACCAGATTGCTGTCCAGGGGACGCACTTCGTCGGGATAATTTTTTTGCAGGGTCTCGATCTCTTCCAACTGGGCCAGTTCCCGCAAAGTATCGTTCTCCAGGCGGAAGTAGAAGCTCTCCTCGTCCTGTTCATAGAGTACCTGGAGATCATCCAGGAAAGCGATGATCGGCTCTGGATCGCCCTCTTCCTTCACCACCAGCAGCGCATTGGACGCGTCACCCTCGGCCGCGTAGAGAATCTCCACACAGAGCGAAACATCGATTGCCCCACAGTAGTCGAGCACAACCGCGGCTTCGGCCTCCGCGGCCACGGCCTGGTTCACCTCTTCACCGGCCAGGTCCAGAGCGATACTATATTGCGTGCCATTCTTCGTATTGGATACCTGTCCCAGCCAGAGTATCTGGCGGGTGAAGGGAAAGGGGATATAGAAGGCATACGCAAACTGAAGGTCAGCCACATCCACCTTTTCGGTCTGGGCCAGTAGCGCCAACGCTTCATCGCTAAAATCGGGCAGGAGGGCCGCGTCACCATCACCTGTGGCACGCAGCCAGTAGGTCGTAGCCGTGGAGGGATCGGTCAGGCGGACGGCTGTCAACTCATCTCCGGTGACCGGATCGTCCACCAGAAGCCGAGCAGAAAACTCAAGAACAGCGATGCCCAGAGTGTCGTCGCCAGTCAGGCTGTCAAACGCCGCCTGCACTGCCAATGGATAGGCGGTGGGCGTGGCCGTCGGCCAGTTTTGGATGTTGGCAGGAGGCTCACTCGTGGGCGGCATAGGCGAAGTGGCGGTGGGCGTCGGTGTGCTGAGAGGCGAACCCAGCGGCGAAACAGCGGAGGTGGCGGTAGCTAAAGGCGAGGTCTGTTTACCCGGCGCGGCCATACCTCGGCTCGGCTCCAGGGCCAGAATCAAAGCAAAGGCAGCCACCAAGAGCATCACCCATTCCAACGGACGCACAAAGGGTATCGTTTGGATTCGTTTCGTCATCATTTCTCCTCGCCCTGAAAATAGAACACCGATCACAGAATGTACGGATTGCTGCTCGTTTTCATCTGTTTTGGCGTGGATCAGCACGCAACACCCTTACATCGATCCCGCCACAAGAACCCAGCCTGTATAAGCCAGATAGAGCAGAAGCATGACAGCCCCGTTCCAACGATTCATCACGTGGGGTCTGGGCAGAACCAGTACCAATGGCAACAGGGAGATCACCAGCATAACCGGAAAGTCGAAGGTGCGCATAGCCAGAGGTGCGGGCAGGGGTTTGACCAGAGCAGTAATGCCCACAATCGCCAGGATATTGAACAGATTGCTCCCCACCAGATTGCCCAAAGCGATGTCGCCCTCTTTGCGCAGAATCGCCACCACAGAAGTTGCCAGTTCGGGCAGGCTTGTGCCCAGGGCCACGACCGTCAAGCCGATGACCAGTTCGCTGATACCAAAATAGCGGGCCATAAAAGTGGCCGAATCAACCAGCCAATTGGCCCCCATCAGCAGTCCGGTAATACCGATCACCACAAAACCCAAATCCCGAAATAGCGCGCTAGACGTGACGCCTTTGGTGGCTTCCAGCACATCTTCCACATACTCAAGCGCCTCGGCCTGCTCCTCCGCGGGCAGTGTCCGGCTGGAAGTATAGCTGTAAATCGTAAATCCGATCAACCCCAGAAAGAGCAGCACCCCTTCCAGTTGGCTGATGTTCCCATCCCAGGCCATCGCCCAGAAGCCGAGAGAGACGGCCAGCATCAACGGGTATTCCCGAAAGAGCAGTTTGCGCTCCACGCTGACCGGTCGCAGCACCGCCACTAACCCCAGAATCAGGGCCAGATTGGCGATATTGCTGCCCACCACATTGCCGATGGAGATATCCGCTGTTGATCCCCCTTCCAAATTGGCGATGAGGCTGACCAGCAGTTCGGGCAGGCTTGTGCCAAAGGCGACGATTGTCAGACCGATGACGACGAGAGGAACATTCAGACGCACGGCAAAGCGGCTGGCGCCCCGCACCAGAAACTCCGCGCCGCCGGTGAGAAAGACAAATCCGGCGAGGAAGAGAAGTGTGTTGAGAAGAAATGGGTTCATTGGGAGGATAGGAGTTAGGAGTTCTGAGTTAGGGGTTGGGCGGTCATGCTATTGCATATTTCGTATTGCGTAAGTAGTGACGTACTGGTGCTTTCCATCTTGGCTATCTATCGATGAAACGTGAGGACAGACGGCCTTTTCACGAATCGCGTTTCACAGGGTTATTTGGGCCCAACCAACTATTCGCGCACTCCTTCTATTCGCGGTCATTTGGCTGGCGGCTGCGACACCCACTACTTACGAGGTACGAAATACGCAATACGAAATTTTATGCGCTGAGGGGAATCTCCAGCCCAAACGTCTCTGGCTGCGCGCCCACCCGTTCCCCTTCCGGCGAGACATCCCGCACAAAGCGGCCCTGCATACTCCACGGCCCGGTCCAGGTGATCTGGGCTTCGATCAGCCGCCCGCGCAGGTTCAGACTGCTCTCCACAAAGACGAGTTTGTTCTGCCGGGTGCGCCCGCGCCACTTGCCTTTGTGCAGCCCTTCCACCAGAATTTCCTTCGTCTCGCCCAGCAGGGATGCGTTGATTTCGGCGCAGACCCGCTCCTGCAATTCCTCCAGAAGCCGGTGACGGCGCACCTTCTCCTCGTCGGCCACATCGTCCAACATCCGCCGCTCGGAGACTGTGCCGGGGCGGGGGCTGTAACGGGCCAGATGGGTCTTGTCCAGCTTCAGCTCGGCCAGGAGTTCGTAGGTGTCGTCGAACTGCTCGGCGCTCTCGCCACAGAAGCCCACAATAATGTCCGTGTTGATAGCAACGTTGGGGATGATCTGCCGGATGCGCGCCACCAGCGCCCGGTAGTCGGCCACAGTATAGCCC
>JACQGT010000680.1 GCA_016199425.1 Chloroflexota bacterium | reverse complement strand
GTCCTCTTGCGTGCGGTGCAGGGCCAGGATTTGCGCTTCCAGATTGCTCAGCGAGCAGCTTGCCAGGCGGCGCTTCCAGAGGCGGCGGGCGGGATGGAGCAGGTCGAGGTGCGCTCCGTCTTCGGCCAAAACTGGGGGCAGAGCGACGCTGCCGGGCAGAAAGCGCCGGTTCATCTGGTAGCGTCCGCGCAGCAGAGGAGCGTCGAAGGTGCGCCCGTTGAAAGTGACCAGTCCGCTGCGTTCCCCCAGCAGTTCGGTCAGGGCCGTCAGCAGTGCGCTCTCTTCGCCGGGATGGCGCATGAAGAATTGGCGCACGGTAAAGGCGATTGACGACTGGCGACTGGCGACTGGGGATGTTCCGATCTCCAGTCGCCGATCCCCAGTCGCCGATTGCTCGAACGTCCCCACTCCCACCATAAACGCATAGACGCCCGCGCCGCCGCCCAGACCGCTGGTTTCGGTGTCGATGAAGGCAACCTGGCTGAAGTCAAAGCCCGTGCCCAGTCCGGCGTTGGGATAGAGGGGCGCGATGGATTGGGGCGTTGTGTCGAGCAGCGCGCCCAGAGGGAGACGTCCGCGCACGGTTTCCACGGGGTAGCGCTCTGTGACCAACCAGCAGCGTCCGCCCGGGTTTTCGATCTCCTCGCCAGAGACCAGCGCGTCTAATGTACCCGCGGCGGAGTCCCCGCGCCGGGGCAGTTCCGGTTCGGCAGAGAAATTCTGTGGGCGCAGGCTTTGTAGACGGCGCAGACGGTCCAGGACAGAAGACACGGAGGAAACTCCAAAGATGTGATCGGTCTGTTGGGGGTATTGTAGCGCAGGACGGGGCGTGGGGGAAACGGGAATGGGGAGTGCGGAATACGGAATGGGGAGTGCGGAATACGGAATCGGTGGAGTCGTCACCTGCCACCTGCGCCACCTGCCACCTGCAACCCGCCACTCCCCCACCCTTTTGCAACGCTCTCAAGGCGTCGTCTATAATGGCCTGTGGAAAGAACCAATTGACCCCAAAGATTAGGAGACCTCTTTGCTTGAACAGTCCAAACGCTGGGAACAGTATCCGGCGGCCCCCATCGATTTTCTGGAGGACAGCCCGGAACACCCAATTCTGTTGCAGATTCTCTACAACCGGGGTATCCAAAAGCCTGACCAGATTGCCAGCTTTCTGAATGGCGCAGACGCGGTGCAGGAGAATCCCTTTCTGCTCAAGGATATGTACCGGGCGGTGCAGCGTATCACCCGGGCCATAGACAAAAAGGAGACTATCTGCGTCTACGGCGATTTCGACGCGGATGGCATTACCGCCACCGCGCTGCTCGTCTCTGCGCTGCAAAAGGCGAGCGCGCAGGTGGGCGGCTATATCCCCGATCGGGTGGACGAGGGCTACGGTCTGAATGTGGAGGCCATCGAACGCATCAGCCAACAGGCCAGTCTGTTGGTGACGGTGGATTGTGGCATTCGCAGCATCGAAGAAGTAGCCGCGGCCCGGCGGTTGGGCATGGATGTGATCGTCACGGATCACCACTCGGTGGGCAAGGAACTGCCGCCGGCCCTGGCCGTCATCAATCCCCGGCGCAGCGACAACCGCTCCACTTTCGCCAGTCTGGCCGGCGTGGGCGTGGCCTATCGCCTGGCGCAGGCTGTTCTGCGCGCCGTCTCCCACAAGTCGAACGCTGTCATCTCCGCTGAGCAGGCCGCGGAAGTCGAGGCGGAACTGCTCGATCTGGTGGCGTTGGGCACAATCGCGGATATGATGCCGTTGGTGGGGGAGAACCGTTCGCTGGTGCGGCGGGGGCTGGCTCAACTCTCCCAGGGGCAGCGGGTGGGCCTTTTTGCGCTGATGGAGGTGGCCGGGATGCAGCCCGCCAGTGTGGACAGCACATCGGTGAGCTTTCGTCTGGCCCCTCGCATCAATGCGGCAGGGCGGCTGTCCAACGCCCAACTCGCCTACGATCTCCTGCGCAGCGATGAATACAGCCGGGCCTATGACTTGGCCGCCCAGTTGGAGGCGATGAACCGGGAGCGCCAGCAGTTGACGGTGGACGCCCAGAATCTGGCGGAGCAGCAGTTGGGGGATGTGGGATCGGCCCTGCCGTCGATCCTCATCACGGCCAGCCCAGACTTTCGTTCGGGGATCGTCGGGCTGGTGGCGGGGCGTCTGGCCGATCAGTATTACCGTCCTTCTGTTGTGATTGAGCAGGGGCCGGAGACGAGCCGGGGCAGTGCGCGCAGCATTGACGAGTTCGACATTACCGCCGCCCTGGACCAGATAGGCCATCTGTTGGTACGCCACGGGGGGCACAGCCGGGCCGCGGGGTTCACTGTTGCCAACGAGCGCTACGCTGAGTTTGTGGAGGCGCTTACCAGTCTGGCCGAGGAGCGTCTGGCGGCTGTGCCCGATCTGCGCCCGCGCATGCGTATTGACGCAGAAGTGACGTGGGACGATCTGACCTGGGCGCTACAGGGACAACTCGCCCGTTTGGAGCCGTTGGGACAGGCCAACGATCCGCCGCTCTTCCTCCTGCGGGGCTGCCGGGTACGCCATGCCAAGGCTGTGGGCAGCGGCAAGCATCTGAAGCTGGTGCTGGACGGCTATCCCGGCTCCGGAGTGCTCGACGGTATCGGTTTTGGTCTGGGGGAGCGGTTCGGTGGGTTAAGCTCCGACGAGCGTCTGGATATCGCCTTTCATCTGGAGGTCAACGAATGGCAGGGGCGGCGGAGTTTGCAGTTGAATGTGCAGGATTTGCGGACAACGGGTCAGTGAGCAGTTATCAGTGAACAGTGAACTAGCTACCCGACACTTTTGTTTTAGTACCATTCCCGGAAGCAGCAGACGGTAAAATCGGCCTCTAATCGCTCAGTAATTGAACGTTTTTGTGCCAAGAGAGGCGGTTTCAACCGACTTAATCTCGATACAACCGGAACAAGC
>JACQGT010000002.1 GCA_016199425.1 Chloroflexota bacterium | reverse complement strand
CCATCAAGCGACGCTGTTATGGTATCAAAAAAGTCTCCACTCTCTTTCGGCGTATTTGGCTTGACTTGCACGGACGACGACGCTTTTTCTTGTCAACCCCCTGAGATCCTGTTGAGCCCATTTTTGAAGGTCGTCTGGTGGACTACGACACCGATCCAATTGCCCTCTTACACCGGGTTCGCCGTGAGTATCCGAATCGAGTTGTATTGCGGCGTAAAGTCGAATTGCTTGCCGAACGCGGATTACCTATCCGACACCTGCGGATAGAAAAAAGTGACTCCACTGCAAAAAGTCAAAATGCGCACAACGGAGACGCGGGGGGCGCGGAGGCACGCGGAGATTTTTTCCTGAACTCCTCAGCGAACTCCGCTGCTACGCTGTGAAATTCTCCTTTTTTCACTGGACTCAAATTTTTTCACTGGACTCAAAAGTCCAATTATTGAAGGGGAACGCCCCCCATCATCTCATCATCCCACCGGAAGACCCACCCATGCCCACCTACCAATCCTACCTCGACACCCACCAACCCCGTTTCCAGGACGAACTGCTCGACTTTCTGCGCATCCCCAGCATCTCCGCCCTGCCCGCCCACAAAGCCGATGTGCAGCGGGCGGGCGAGTGGGTGGTCGCTCGCTTGCAGGCCGCCGGCGCGGAGAACGTGCAGATGTTGCCCACCGGCGGCCACCCGGTTGTCTACAGCGACTGGCTGCACGCGCCCGGCCAGCCGACGATCCTCATCTACGGCCACTTCGACGTGCAGCCCGTCGATCCCCTGCACCTGTGGACCAATCCACCCTTCCAGCCAACCATCGACGGCGACAAAATTTTTGCCCGGGGCGCGTCCGACGACAAAGGCAATATGCTTGTCCCCATTCTGGCCGTGGAGTCCCTGCTCAAAGGTGAGGGCAGCCTGCCCGTCAACCTCAAATTCTGCTTTGAGGGGCAGGAGGAGATCGGCAGCCCGCAGATTCCCGGCTTTCTGGCCCAACACAAAGAACTCTTCGCCTGCGACCTGGCCGTGAGCGCGGATGGCGGCCAGTGGAGCGACACGGAAGGCATTCTGCTCGTCTCTCTGCGCGGCATCTGCGGTCTACAGATCGACGTGAAAGGGGCCAAGACCGACCTCCACTCCGGCGGCTACGGCGGGACGGTTCGCAACCCGGCCCACGTCCTGGCCGAACTGCTGGCTTCTATGCATGGCCCGGATGGACACATTACCGTTGACGGCTTTTATGACGATGTGGCGGACCTGACCGACGAGGAGCGGGCCGCCATCGCCCGCGTCCCCTTCGACGAAGAAGAATATCTGGACACCCTCGGCCTGGAAGCCACCTACGGGGAGGCGGGTTTTACGACACGGGAGCGGGTCTGGGCGCGGCCTACGCTAGAAGTCAACGGCATGTGGAGCGGCTTTCAGGGCGAGGGCGTTAAGACTGTCCTGCCCAACGAAGCCCACGCCAAGCTCACCTGCCGTCTGGTCAGCAACCAGCGCCCGGAGCGCATTGTCAAGCTGGTGACTGCCCACGTAGAAAAACATACACCACCCGGCGTCACTGTCACCATTTCGCCGGAGCAGACCGGCGGCAAACCCTACACCATCGCCGCCGATCACTGGGGCAACCGGGTGGTGGGGGAAGTACTTCGGGAATTCTACGGCATAGAACCCTATCACGTGCGTAGCGGTGGCAGCATCCCCATCACCGGCGTTTTTCTGGACGAACTGGGCGCATACACCGTCAGCTTTGGCTTTGGCCTGCGCGACGAGGGCGCGCACGCGCCGGACGAGTTCTTCCGCCTGAGCAGCTTTGTCAAAGGGCAGGCGGCCTATTGCCGGTTGCTGCACCGGTTTGGCCAAGTAGGCCCGGAAGATATGGAGTAGCGATTTGACTATCCAACGCTTCAGTGCTGTGATCGAGAAAGCGGGCAACCGGGCCGTCCTGCGCCTGCCTTTCGATCCCAACGCCGTGTGGGGTGCGAAGGAGCGCCACCACATTTCCGGTTCGGTGAATGGCTGCCCGGTGCGCGGCGCGCTTGGCGTGGATACGGACGGCTACTTTCTCGCTCTGGGCGCGGCCTGGCGAAGAGACAACCGATTGGATGTCGGCGCAGAGGTGGACGTGGAACTGACCGCGGAAGGTCCGCAGATGGAGCAATTGGCGGACGACATCAGCGCCGCGCTGGAAGCCGAGCCAGAAGCGCTGGCCTTTTTCCAGGGGTTGGCGACCTTCTACCGCAAAGGCTATTTGCGCTGGATCGACGGTACAAAGGGACGACCAGAAATCCGCGCCGAACGCATTGCGGAGGTGATCGATCTGCTCAAATCCGGAGAGAAGCAACGAAAGTGAGGTACAGATGATTCAGGTTACTTTGCCGGATCAGGTGGTGGAGAAATTGCAGATCGCCCTCATCGGCGCTCTGGACACCAAAGGAGAGGACTTCGCCTTTGCCCAGGCGGAGATCGAACGCCACGGGCTGGCCGCGCTGGTGATCGACACGGGCGTGATGGGCGAGCCTGCCTTTGCGCCGGAGGTGAGCGCGGCAGAAGTGGCCGCGGCGGGCGGGCGATCTTTGGCCGAATTGCGGGCAGCAGGCGACCGGGGCGCGGCGATTGGCGTGATGGCCGCGGGCGCGGCTGTGCTGCTGAAGCGACTGTACGACGCGAAACGCATCCAGGGCGTGCTGGGCATGGGCGGTTCGGCGGGGACGACGATTGCCACGACTGCCATGCGCGCCCTACCCCTGGGCGCGCCCAAAGTGATGGTCAGCACCCTGGCTGGGGGCAATGTGGCCGCCTACGTGGGCGACAGCGACATTACGATGCTGCCCTCGATTGTGGACGTGGCGGGGGTGAATTCCATCAGCGCCCGCATCTACACGAATGCGGTTGCTGCGGTCTGCGGGATGGCGACGGCGACGCCGCCCGAAGTAGACACGAAACCTCTCATCGCGGCGTCGATGTTTGGCAACACCACCGAACTGGTGGACAAGTGCAAACGCAAGTTGGAGGCCGCGGGCTACGAAGTGCTGGTCTTCCACGCCACGGGCGCGGGCGGGCGGATGATGGAAAAATTGATCCGGGAGGGCTATTTTGTGGGCGTGCTGGACGTGACCACCACCGAATGGGCCGACGAACTGGTGGGCGGCGTCCTCTCCGCCGGTCCCGCCCGGCTGGACGCGGCGGCCCAGGCTGGCATCCCCCAGGTCATTGCGCCCGGCTGTCTGGATATGGTAAACTTTGGGGCGCGGGAGAGCGTGCCCGCCAAATTCGACCCTTCGACAGGCTCAGGGCACAGCGACCGCCTTTTTTACGTCTGGAACCCGACAGTTACGCTCATGCGCACGACGCCGGAGGAGAACGCCAGCCTGGGCCGGATTCTGGCCGAGAAAGCCAACGCAGCGACGGGTCCGGTGGCTTTCTTCTTGCCCGCCAACGGCGTCTCGATTCTCGACTCGCCCGGCGGTCTCTTCTGGTGGCCGGAAGCCAACGCCGCTCTTTTCGACGCCATTCAGCTCAACACCCGGGCCGATATTCCGGTGCAAGTGGTGGAGGCGAATATCAACGACGATGCGTTTGCAGAGGCGGTAACGACAGCGCTATTGAAGTTTTTGGGATGATGAGATAATGAGATGATGGCAGGCCATCATCTCATTATCTCATCATCTCCATACCCGAATACTTTCCACCTAAACGACAGGACAAACCCATGCCCTTCATCCCCCGCTTCGAATCCCTGCGCCGCCTGCGCGCCAAAGTGACGGCTGGCCGCCCGATTATCGGCGCGGGCGCAGGTACAGGCATCTCCGCCAAGTTCAGCGAACGGGGCGGCGTCGACCTGATTATCATCTACAATTCCGGGCGCTATCGCATGGCCGGGCGGGGCAGTCTGGCCGGGATGATGCCCTACGGCGACGCCAACGCGATTGTCGTGGATATGGCCCGCGAGGTGCTGCCGGTAGTGATGGATACACCGGTGCTGGCGGGCGTCTGCGGCACGGACCCCTTTAGGCTGATGCCCCACTTTTTGCGCCAGTTGAAGGAGATGGGCTTTGACGGGGTGCAGAACTTTCCGACGGTCGGGCTGATCGACGGGGTGTTGCGGGTCAATCTGGAGGAGACGGGGATGGGCTACGGGCTGGAGGTGGAGATGATCCGCCAGGCCCGCGCATTGGATATGCTGACCTGCCCGTATGTCTTCAACCCGGACGAGGCGCGGGCCATGGCCGAGGCGGGCGCGGATGTGCTGGTGCCCCACATGGGGCTGACGACCAAAGGCTCCATCGGCGCGGACACCGCGCTGACTCTGGCAGAGTCGGCCGCACGGGTGCAGGCCATGCGCGACGCGGCGGTGGCAGTGAACCCGGAGATACTCGTCCTCTGTCACGGGGGACCGATTGCCGAGCCTGCCGACGCCCAATACATTTTTGAGCATACGGAAGGCATCGCCGGTTTCTTCGGCGCATCCAGCATCGAGCGGCTGGCGGTGGAGCCGGCGATTGAGGGTCAGGCAAGAGCCTTTACAGAACTGAAGCTATAGTTCGGAACAATCTCTCTACCGGCGTATTCCGTATTGCGTATTCCGTGGAAGACGCGACAACGCAATACGCAATAGGAGTCTTCAATGGCCCAAGCAGCTACCTTTATCACCGGATTTCTCATTATTCTTGGCCTTTTTATCTATCTCATTCGACGCGTCTCCCGCCGTTACAGCGACCGGATCGACGCCACGATCTTCGCCCGCATCGAGCGGGTGATCATCGCGGGCATTCTCCTGGGCGTGGTGGGGATGTTCCAGCCCTGGCTCTTTGTGGGCTATAAATTAGGCTTCCAACTCCTGCTGCTCTCGACGCTGGCCTTTATTGTGTGGAGCCACGTCACCCCTGCGCCGACGATTTACAGGGCGGAGGAATAGAATCCGGATAAGATAAAGGAGTAACGAATGAGCGAACAAACGCTGATCTCAATGAAGCCGGTCTCGGAGTATGCGGACGAATTGGCGCGCGTATTGGAGCCGCTGGTTCGTCGTATTGTACGCGAGGAATTGGAGCGGGTTGTGGAACGCCAGCCAGATGTGTTCGTCTTGCAGGAAGATTCTCCTCTTTATGGCGATATGGTCGAATTGGCCCGGAGAAGTCGCGAGGGAAAAATCGAACTGCTTACCTATGAGCAAGTCTGGAATCAGGATGCAGAGTAGTGGCTGAATACGCTGTGAAATTCGCGGATACTTTTGCCGACAACTTGCGTCGCTATGCAAGTCATCACCGCCAAATACAGCGTCGAGTCGACCGCGTTTTGGAAGACCCTTACTACAACACAGAACTGCTCGCAGACGCTACCGAAGGACTGAACTTGCAGGGTTGTCGCAGCGCGCATAGATCGCAACTTCCGGCTTGTTTTCGTCATTTGTGAGGAATGCAAGCACATCGAAGACTGCGAGTACTGCTTGTGTGACGATTGTCTCGACAAGACTGTTATATTTTTGACAGTTGGTCCGCACGATCTGGCCTATGCAATGCGGTAGAACAATTTCTTTGCGCACACACTTTACTCCGTACGGCGAAAAGATCGACCCTTCGACAGGCTCAGGACACCGCGT
>JACQGT010000685.1 GCA_016199425.1 Chloroflexota bacterium | reverse complement strand
GGCAAAGTACATCAACACCAGCCCCAATAGAAAGTCTGGTATGGCTAACCCAAGAAAACCGAAGAAAGTCGCCAGATAGTCGCCCAGAGAGTATTGGCGCACAGCAGAATAGACACCGATAGGCAGGGAGACGATCCAGACAAACATCACCGTCAGAAAAGTGATGAGCATCGTAAAGAAGAGACGATCCCAAATGAGTTCGTTGACCGGGCGACCCCAGGTGAAGGATTGACCGAAGTCGCCTTTGAGCAGGATATTGCCTATCCATTTCAGATATTGCTGGTAGACGGGCAGCCCCAGGCCGTAGCGCTGCTTCAACTGATCCAGCGTGGCCTGGTTGACCGTTTCGCCCTGGGAGACCAGTTCGGCCACATAAGTCGTCAAATAATCACCAGGCGGCAATTGGATGATGACGAAGGAGATGATCGAAATGACGATCAGCGTGGGGATCATATAAAAGACGCGCCGCAGGATGTAGAGCAGCATCGCGGACTCCTTGTGGTCGGGAGCACACAGGGTAGGAGCGAGTAGAGACAACCTTCCCGGAAGCTTCTTAGCTTCCGGGAAGGTGTAACAGACTAACTTACTCGAAGAACCACTGGAAGGTGTCGCTAGGGGCAGGAGTGGGATACTGCCATTCGGTCGGCATATTCTCCATGATGTTGCGCAGGTTCTTGGCCGCAATCGCATAGGGTGCCGGGGGTTTGGAAATACCGATCATATAGAAGTTGTCCGCTGCGATCTGCATAATCTCCTGCATCAGCCGGGTCTGCTCGGCCGGGTCCGAAGCGGCGTTGACCTGGCGATAGAGATCAAACTGCTTCAGGACGGATGCCGGGGGTTCTTGGGCCAGGGGGCCGTCTGGGTTCACCCAATACTGATACCAGGCGTAACCGTAGCGGCTGTGGCCGTGGACCGGCAGGAAGTTGCGGGGATCGAGCAGAGTGCCGAAACCGATGCCGCCGGGGCCGCCCCAGACATTGGCGTCGTGTTCCAGCGCTTCCAGCCGCTGTTGGCCCAGGGAGCGATCGATGACGTTGGGCTTCATTTCGACGCCGACAGCGGCCCAGTATTTCTCGACCAGTTCCAGCATATCGATGTGCTCGGTGTTGACTGTGGGCACGTCAATGGTGAAGCTAAAGCGCTTGCCATCCGGGCCAAGACGGAAACCGTCCGCGTCCTTTTCAGTCAGCCCGGCCTTGTCCAGATATTCGTTGGCCAGGTCTGTGTTGAATTCCAGATACTGGTGGGCCAACTGCTCGTTGTAATAGGGGGAGGCTTCGAAGGGCGCAGCCTGCCAGGGTTCGCCCTGACCGACGTAGACCAGATCGATGATCTCCTGGCGGTTGATGGCGTGGGAGAGACCGGCGCGGAAGTCCAGGTTGTTGAAGATTTCGTTCTTCATCGGATCCAGATGGTTCAGATTGAAGGAAATCTCCATCACATTGTTGTCGGCGGTCTGCTTCTCGACGATGCGGTAGCCGCCAGCCTCCTGGCCGTCGAAGAAGACCGCTTTGTTGTTGAAGGTGGCAATGTGGCGGTCCTGGAAGTCGATCTCGCCGTTGAGCGCCTTCAGCACCAGCGTCTCCACATCGTTGCCCACGTCAAAAGCGATGGAATCGATGTAGGGGAGCTGATTGCCTTCCGTATCCACCTTGAAGTAGTAAGGATTGCGCTCGGCGCGCACGCTGGTGGTGTTCTCGCCGTAGCCCTGGGTGATGCGCCAGGCGTTCAGGGTGGGCAGATCGGGATTGTCAAAGTATTCGCAGCAGCCGCCGCCGCCTGTCTTGGAATTGAAGTAGGCCATCCAGTCGGCATAGCCAGCGCTCGTCGCCTCATCCACAACTTTGGGATTGTAGGTGATGTGGAATTGCTGCATATAGTGCTTGGGATAGCCAACGACGGGCGGGCCATCGGGGGAGGCCAGACGCAGAAGCAGCACACCATTCGGTTGCGGGAATGTGAATTTGACGGTGAAATCGTCGATCTTCTCGACCACAGCCGGCACGTCGCCAGAGCGCATCCAGTTGGGCACCGACGGGGTCACGTCCGTATTCATCAGCACATCTTCATACCAGAACAATATGTCGTCGGCGGTGAAGGGTTCGCCATCCGACCATTTCATGCCCTGGCGCAGTTTGAAGGTGTACTCCGTAGCGTCGGCGCTGACTTCCCAGGACTCGGCCACATTTGGCTCCACGGCAGTCCAATCCCGGGTCCAAGTGACCAACTGATCGTAGCCGATGGTGCGGTACATCCAGGCGTTGTCGCTGCCGCCGCGCAGACCGGCCCGCCAGGTGCCGCCATATTTGCCGATCATCTCGACCGGCTCGACGACCACAGGATTGACCGGCAGGCGCTCTTCCAGGGGCGGAAGTGTGCCAGCCTTGACCAACTCTTGAAGCATCGGGGCTTCGTGGGCGCTGCTCATATCATCCGCAGCCGGGGCCGCGGCTTCCTGGGCGGCGGGGGCGGCGGCTTCCTGGGCAGCGGGTGCTGCTGCCGGCGACTCGGCGGCCGGCGCGCCACAGGCTGCCAGCACGCCCACTGCCAGCACAGCCAGCAGCAGAACGGCGAACAGTCGCGAAAGGGACATTCGTGAAGTGTGCATAGAGACTCTCCTTGCGTTGTGTGGTTGCACGCGATGGAAAAAAGGTGTCTAGTCAGCGTATATGATTGGGCCTCGACCGATGGCGGCATTGTGAGGCAACGGAATTGAAGTGTACGTCGATGACAATCGGGTGACTCGGTGATTTTAGGGGGATATCACCGACAATTGGGGTACTGATCGCAAGTATAACGGCTATGGGGTTGGATGTCAAGTACCCTATTGACATGGTTACGCAAAGAATGATATGATTTCAATAGGTTTTCACGATTTTTCAGAAAATCAGTAGATCGCAACGGTTGCTTCCTGCCGCTCCGTGACCGGCGGGCGGGTCACGGACCACGCCCGGAGCATTGCGATCTACTGAAAAT
>JACQGT010000079.1 GCA_016199425.1 Chloroflexota bacterium | reverse complement strand
TGTAATTGCCGACGGCCAGGCCCAGCTTGCCGTCCCCATCCATATCGCCCCAGGCCACACTGTTGGTCGTTTCGCTATAGGCAGCAGACCAGGCGGGCGCGCTCTGCAAACCTCCGTTTTCATTCAGATAGACTCTGTTGGGGCTGCCGTCATTGCCGACCGCCAGGTCCAGTTTGCCATCTTTATTCACATCCCCCCAAGCCACGCTGGTGGTTGTTTCGGTCAAGTCGGAGGACCAGGCAGGCGTGGCTTGCAGAACGCCATTCTCATTCAAATAGACTCTGTTAGGGCTGCCACGATTGCCGACAGCCAGGTCAAGATAGCCATCCCCATTGACGTCCCCCCAGGCCACACTGGTCGTTGTATAGATTTCTTCGGATGACCAGGGGTTGTTGGCTGCGGTCTGCAAGCGTCCACCCTGATTCAGATAGAGCCTGTTGGGGCTGCCTGCATTGCCGGCGGCCAGGTCCAGATCGCCATCGCCATCCACATCGCCCCAGGCCACGCTCTTTGTGTTATCGCTATCCTCGGAAGTCCAGAAGGCTGTGGTCTGTAGCTCGCCATTCTGGTTAAGATAAAGCTGGTTGGCGCTGCCCTCTTTGCCGAGGGCCAGGTCCAGGTCGCCATCCCCATCCACATCGCCCCAAGCCAAGCTGGTCGTGTCGTCGCTTGCGCCGGCGTTCCAAGAATCGAAGGGGTCCAGCGGTGGGCTGTCCTGGGCCAAAGCCGGAGCAGGAGTAAAGGCCAAACCGAACAGCAGGCCGAAGGTCAGACCGAAGATCAGCAAGCCAATCCAGCCGAACAGCCCTGCTCGACGCAGAGTCCGGCGGGATGGGGGCAGAGTGGCCCAACGCAAGCAAAGTAGCTTTTGGTGAATCATCGTGACCTCCTTATTATCCATGAAGAAGAGGAAGATACAGGGGATTTGCCGTTGTCGGCGTGACTGTCGGTATGTCAGTCGGCGTCGGCGTTATTGTGGGCGTCGCTGTATCTGTCAGTGTCGGCGTAGACGTAACCGTCGCTGTGTGAGTCGGCGTCGGCGTAACCGTTGGCGTGCGGGTTGGTGTCGGCGTGACTGTCGGTGTGCGGGTTGGCGTGGATGTCCGTGTCAGCGTTAGCGTATTTGTCGGTGTATGGGTAGGCGTCAGTGTCAGTGTCGGCGTTGGCGTGACCGTCGGTGTGTGAGTCGGCGTCGGAGTACGAGTCGGCGTTGGCGTGACCGTCGGTGTGTGAGTCGGCGTCGGAGTACGAGTCGGCGTGGGCGTGACCGTCGGTGTGCGGGTAGGCGTCGGCGTGCGAGTCGGCGTGGGCGTGACCGTCGGTGTGCGGGTAGGCGTCGGCGTGCGAGTCGGCGTGGGCGTGACCGTCGCTGTATGAGTCGTTGTCGGTGTGGCCGTCGGTGTGTGAGTCGGCGTCGGAGTACGAGTCGGCGTGGGCGTGACCGTCGGTGTGCGGGTTGGCGTTGGCGTGCGAGTCGGCGTGGGCGTAGCCGTCGGTGTGCGGGTAGGCGTTGGCGTGCGAGTGGGAGTCGGTGTAGCCGTCGGTGTGCGGGTAGGCGTTGGCGTCCGGGTCGGAGTCGGTGTGACCGTCGGTGTGTGGGTAGGCGTTGGCGTGCGAGTCGGCGTGGGCGTGACCGTCGGTGTGCGGGTTGGCGTTGGCGTGCGAGTCGGCGTGGGTGTGACCGTCGGTGTGTGGGTTGGCGTTGGCGTACGAGTCGGCGTGGGCGTGACCGTCGCTGTACGGGTTGGCGTTGGCGTGCGAGTCGGCGTGGGCGTGACCGTCGCTGTACGAGTCAGCGTGGGCGTGACCGTCGGCGTCCGGGTAGGCGTCGGAGTACGAGTCGGCGTGTGCGTAACCGTCGCCGTGTGAGTCGGCGTTGGAGTCGGTGTGAGTAGGGCCAATTCGTGGAAAACGCCGTTGTCCCAGACCGCCGTGGGGATCATCTCCTGAACCAATGATCCTGGCGCGCCCGTCTGTTCAATCACTACATAGAAGGTGATGATCCTGCCCGGCGCGCCACATCCAGGCCAGGCGCTGCTGTCAGCCTGCACATGGATCGAGTAAAAAGCTGCCTCTCCCTGCCAGATTACCTCCCCCTGACCGCAGACCTGACCGCCAATCTTTGCCTCGACTGTGATCTGCCCCGCGCCCTTTTCCACCAACAGTGCGCCGTAATAGATGGCGGGCGGGGCGGGCGGCTGGTCCGCCTGACCGGATTGGGCCGGGTTCTGGCGGCTTACGTTGCCTAACAGCGGCAGAACGAGAAGCAGAGTTGTCAGGATAAGGAAATTACTTGGCCGCCATTGTTGATTGTTGCGCACGGTTCACTCTCGCAAGTTCACTGATCATTTGCATTGACCAGAGGCAAGTAAAGTCGCTCGAGTAAAGACATCCTTGTTAAAGGGATCTGCTGGATAGTACCGTTGTCCCAATACGCCTTGACCGCTAGATGTTGTGAATCCAGACGAAACTCGACGGTCGCGCCTATTGTCCCGCAACCTTCACGACCGGAGGCGGCGGGTATTTGGAGCGCGTAGACCCATTCCTCTCCTGTCTGTTGCACTGGAGCCGATCCGCAGAGAACGCCGTTGATCCATCCTTCAACGGTTGTCCCTGCCGCGGGCAGCCATCCATCACTGGCAAGGACAGCACCATAGAATATGGCAGGCGGCTCAGGTGAACTGGCTACGGCATTGACATTTACTTGCTCCGCCCCTTTGAGATAGAGCGTAATCGGTTGGGTTGTGGTGATCCAATAGCCGCGGCCAAACTCAAATTCAAATCGATTCAAATCGTTGAGCCAATGGGGTATGCCAGGGGAATAAAAGAGCCAGTGGTTGTCACCCTCATAGCTGTACACCGCGCCGTAGGTGGTGGTCGGGATCGAGGTTAAGGCCACCGAGACGGGGCGGCTTTCCTGAACCGGGTAGGCGAAGAGATTCCAACCGGTATTCTTAAGCGGAATGGGAATGCTGGACATAAGCGCATAAACGCCCTTGCCTTGAACCTGTGCCACGGCCAAATTTTGCTCCAGGTCAACAATGGTAGGCAAGAGTCTCCAGGACGCGCCATTGTGGTAATAGATGCGCAGGAAGTTTTCCTCGCCCGGCGGCACTTCACTGCTCAGATAGTTGAAGCTAATCGAAGCCTTGCTCAAGTCTATTGAGGGTGCTGAAGCGGAGAGCCAGTAAGCGTTGCCTACGACAGTAGCCCAGGGCAGCGTCTGGGGTAGGGCGGTGGCCGTCTGCAGGACAAAGAATTCACCCTCCTGAAAGGTGAAGTCTTTGCCATAGATGATAATCTGCCCGTCCGAGGACGAGGCCGGAGCCCAACGGCTCAGCCCTACCCATCTGCTAAGCCCGACCCAGCGACTCAACCCCACAGGACTGCCGCCCAGCGTGTAACCAGTGACGATCTCGCGCAATGGCTGGTTGGGCGCTGCGTCTGAAACCCAGACCTTCACCAGTGCGCCTACATCGCTATCAGGCAGAGAGAAGGTGCGGGTGTAGAAACCACCGGCGCTATCCAACGTCAACGGGCCATTGAGCGTAGACGGCGCATGTAGGGGGTAGATTTGAGCCGACAATTGTTCGCCGCTGTTTGGCGCAATCGCTGTTCCCGTAACGGGAACTTGAATGGCGATGGTCTTGGAATTTACCACCGAGATGCGGATATCTGGCTGCCAGCCGAGCGCAATCGTCATTGTCAATTGGTTGCTATTTGCCTGGATTGTCTTACAACCCAAATAGCTGCCGCCAGGAGCATTCCCCGCATAGACGCACAGCCTGTCGCCCACGCGCGCGCCATACGCGGTGATCTGATCCAGGCGCGGCCGGCCCAATTCAATGATCTGGTCATTCTGATACAGATAAGCCCTGGCCTCCACGCCGGGATCCACAAGCGCCCCGGTATTATCGGTGAGGTAGAAAATCGGTACGGGCAATGGTGGGGGGAGAGTGCCATTTGTCGGCGCGGGGGAGGAGATTTCCCGCACCTGCGTCACGGCCAAAGGCAAGACTACAGGGCCGGGATTTTCCTTGATGTTGGAAATGTTTGGATAGAAGGTCTGTAAAGTCTGCCAGTCCGAGCGCATGCCCGCCAGGGTTTTCTGGCAGCCTTCCCCCCACGGCTTCTCTGTTGTCGGCAAGAACTCGCTGTAATCCTCCCGGTAAGGATTGGTCATATCCGAACCGGGACAGTCTGTGATGGGAATCAAAAGACCCTTTTCATCAAGCCCCAGATAGTTGTCTTCCAGGAAAAAGAGGTAGTGGCCCAGTTCGTGGGCCAGGGCGCGCGGCCAATCTTCGCCCAAATTGTGGTCCTGTCCATAACGATTCCAGACCACACCCATGCGTGTCTGACCGGGCGCGTATTCGATTGTAGACGAGAAGGGGTCCGCAATCGGTTGGTCGACAAGACCGCCGATGCTGGCATTGGGGCGTAGGCGGTTGGAGGCATAAACGCGGATATCCGCCTCAATCCAGGGCTGTTCGCTCTCTTTGTCAGACAGATAGCGTTTGGCGTCCTGATAGATTGTTATCTTTCCCAGCGCAGCTTGACCATTTGTCAGGTCGAAGATGAATTCCGAAGTTCGTTGCAGATCGAAGCGCAACCGCTCCATAAAATTGGGGTCGGCGCTGGCGTCCCATTCCAGGGCCACATCCAGATCGAAGAGCAAGAGCGGATTTTCCTGGGAGACTACGACCTGCTGTGTGCCAGGTGTTGTAACCACAAAGCCATCCAGCCCGCTCATTGTGGGAGTGATGTTGGTATGGTAGAGTCGAACCGTTTTACTCATCGCCGCAGAGAGGGTGATGGGCAGCGCGGCAGGCTGCAGGGCCACGAGCGTATCATTGATAGCGATACGTCCGCGTCCGCCCAAATAGCCTTCGGTGTTGGTACGGAAATAGGCAGAATCGTCCGCACCCTCCCCCGCATCTTCACTGCCCAGGGGCAGAGCGCCCCGGCTTTGCCCAAGCGGTAGGCGATAGACAAAGGCATTGGTCACGGGCTGGCTCTCCCGGATCACCTGCACCTGCGTGCCCCGCACACGGAAGGGGTAGGTGGTGGCTGAGGCATAGGGGCGCTGTATGGGACCGGCTACTGTATTGGTAAATCGATAGGTTCCAGCCAGAGCAGTTTTCGAGTTGGGTGATTGGGGGTAGGCTACCATACGCACCACCACATTGTCCGATTGACCAAAGAAGCCACTGGCAAAGGTGTCCCAGGTGTAGACGTGGGTTACACCCAATTGGCTTGCCGCCAGGTGGGTGGTGATGGTGTCGGACGTAGCCAGCGCGGGAAACCACTGACCACCCCCATTGAGTGAGTAGAAAGCAGAAATCCTGCCTACCGCATCACCTTCTGGATCAAATAGGGTGTAGGACAAGGGGATATTTGTGGCAATGATGGGTTGGGGCGGCGCATAAAAGCTGGCAATGGCCGGGGTAATCGGTCGGCGGACTGTCAATGACGGAGCGTTATTCGCCAATTGGTAGCCTGGGCGGCCATTGAGATAGATTTTAATAGGACTGGCATCATTCCCCGCGACCAGGTCCAGATCGCCATCCCCGTCCACGTCCCCCCAGGCCACGCTGTAGGTTCTGTCATTGTCGCCCGAACTCCAGGGGTTATCAGCCGCAGTCTGCAAGAGTCCGTTACGATTCAGATAGACTTTGTTGGGGCTGCCGATATTCCCCGCGGCCAGGTCCAGGTCGCCATCCCCATCCACGTCCCCCCAGGCTACGCTTACAGTATTATCGCTGTCGTACGAAGTCCAACCAATCGTCATGGACAGCCTACCGGCTGCATCCAGTCCCTGGTTCAGATAGACTTTGTTGTCGGTGCCCCAATTCCCCACGGCCAGGTCCAGGTCGCCATCGCCGTCCATATCCCCCCAGGCCACACTATAGGTATCACCCTTATCGCCTGAAGTCCAACCAACCGTCATGGACAAGGCACCAACCGCATTCACTCCTCGGTTCAGATAGACTTCATTGGCGCTGCCTTGGTTCCCCACGGCCAAGTCCAGATCGCCGTCGCCGTCTACATCCCCCCAGGCCACACTCCAGGTGTTTTTGCTAATTACGGATGTCCAGCCGATTTGCATCGATAAGACACCCTCTGTGTTCACTCTTCGGTTCAGATAGACTATATTCAAGCCACTCTGATTGCCCGCGGCCAGGTCCAGATAGCCGTCGCCATCCACATCCCCCCAGGCCACGCTAGTAGTGTTATCCGTATATGGCGAAGTCCAACCAATCATCATCAACGGGGCACCGGCTGCATTCAATCCCTGGTTCAAATAGACCTTGTCATATCCTTTGGAGTCGGCGCTATAATTGCCTACGGCCAGGTCCAAGTCGCCATCCCTATCCGCATCCCCCCAGGCCACACTAAAGCTATTATCCATATCCTGCGAAGGCCAGCTACTTGTCAGCGACAAGACACCAGAGGTGTCCAATCCCCGGTTCAAATAGAGTGTGTTGAGGGCATTAACATTGCCCACAGCCAGGTCGAGGTCGCTATCCCCATCTACATCGCCCCAGGCTACACTCCGGGTAGTCTCGCTAATCGTGGCGCTCCAGGGCTTGTCCGCCGCGGTCTGCAAGATCCCGTTTTGGTTCAGATAGACTCTGTTGGCACCCCCATCATAATTCCCCACGGCCAGGTCCAGACCGCCATCACCGTCCATATCCCCCCAGGCCACGCTGTAGGTAGGATCATTGTAGCCCGCGCTCCAGGGGGTGTTGGCCGCGGTCTGCAAGAGTCCATTTTGGTTCAAATAGACTTTACTGGCGCTTTTGTAATTGCCCGCGACCAGGTCCAGATCCCCATCGCCGTCCACATCCCCCCAGGCCACGCTCGTGGTGTTATCGCTATCGAGGGAATTCCAGCCTCCAATGGTCATCGAAAGAGCACCGGTTGAATCCAATCCCCGATTCAGATAGACAACGTTGGCGCTGCCATAATTCCCTACAGCCAGGTCCAGATCCCCATCGCCATCCACATCCCCCCAGGCCACGCTGCGGGTGTCGTCCGCATCACCGGACGTCCAGAGTCCGTTACCGGAGGTCTGCAAGACACCATTTATGTTCAAGTAAATTTTATTGGCGCTCTTGCCATTTCCCACGGCCAGGTCCAGATCCCCATCGCCGTCCACATCCCCCCAGGCCACACTGTTGGTCGTATCCGTATACGGCCAAGTCCAAACGATCATTGAGGGGGTACCGTCTGCGTTCATCCCCTGATTGAGATAAATTTTGTTGTATCCCATGTACTCCCCTACGGCCAGGTCCAGATCGCCATCCCCATCCACATCCCCCCAAGCCACGCTGCGGGTTTCGCCGGTATCACCGGGGAGGCTGATTTGGCTACCGGTAGTCTGCAAGACGCCGTGATGATTCAGATAGACTTTATCGGCATGGGCATAATTCCCCACGGCCAGGTCCAGATCGCCGTCCCCGTCCACATCTCCCCAGGCCACGCTCCATGTAGAATCGCTCTCGTCTGATTGCCACGGGTTGTCCGCTGCAGTCTGCAAAACCCCATTCTGGTTCAAATAGACTTTGTTGGGGCTGCCATAATTTCCCACGGCCAGGTCCAGATCGCCGTCCCCGTCCACATCGCCCCAGGCCACGCTGTAAGTCAAATCGTTGTCGCCCAAACCCCAGTGCTTGAATTGGCTCAAGGGGAAGGGCTGCTGGGCCAGGGCTGAGGTAAAGGCGAAAGTGAACAGCAGGCCGAATGTCAGACCGAAGACCAGCAAGCCAATCCAGCCGAACAGCCCTGCTCTATGCAGTCTCCGGCGGGAGAGGGACTGGCTATTCCAACGCATCCACAAAAATTTTTGGCGGGTCATCGTGACCTCCTGGAATCAACAGGATAGACTATACCCTGAAAATAGAACGCGGATTCAGCGGATTGGGCTGATTGATGCGGATTAAAAAAATCTGTGGTTTCTGCGCAATCTGCGCTCCCAGAACGGGGTTCATCCCTGCTCAATGGACGATCTGCAAGCGCTCGAACATTGCCGACGCCTGCGCTGTCAAATCGGCTGCATAGCTGTGCGGGGCTGGTAGCGTGTCGAGAATCTCTGTCTTTCCTGACGCAATGACGGCTTCCAGTGTCTGGGCCAACTCCATCTGAGCGCAGGCCAACGCGTAGGGGTCTTTGCCGTCCAGCAATTCCAGGCTCTTTTGAAAAGCGGCGACTGCCTCCGCCATCTGACCGGCGGCGGCCAAGACCTGCCCCAACACCCGCTGGCCGACGCCGGCATCCAATTCCATCCCCAATGTCTGGGCCAATGCCAGGGAGCGTTCGGCCTGGGCCTGTGCCCGAACCAAATCGCCCGATGCCAGGTTGGCCAGGGCTTGCAGACGCAGCAGTTCCGGCTTCTGGTAGTCGTGTTGGCTGCCTGCGAGCAGCCTTGCCGCTGCGGCCAGCAGAGCAACCGCCTCGTCCAGCTGTTGCTGGCGCAGACGCAGATCGGCCAGGGAGAAAAGGGAATGGCCTTCCCATTCGTCCAACCCGTGCTGCCGGGCCAGCTCGAGGGCGCTGGTTAAGTGGGATTCGGCCAAAGCCTGCTGCCCTTGTTTCGTGTGGAGAATGCCCAAGTTCAGATTCACCAGCGTCTGGATATTGAGATTGCCCCACTGTCGGCCCAGTTCGGCTGCTTCGGCATAGCTTTCAATGGCTTTGGGCCACTCGCCCAGCGTCATATAGGCCACGGCCAGGTTCAGGGTAAGCCCTAGAGCGCGCGTCAGATTGCGCAGAGCGTGGCTTCTGACCAGCGCCTCTTGCCAAAGAGCGGTCGCCTGTAGCAGGTCACCCAGATAATAATGACAGACACCCAGATTCTCACGCCCGGTCACTTGCAGCAGATGGTTGCGGCGGCCCAACCGCGACAGTCCTTCTTCTATCGCTTGTATTCCGGCCTGAAACTCACCCAATGCACTGTACACGCCGCCCAGTTTGATGCGCAGACCTGCCGCCAGGATCGTATCGTCGTCGGTTTGGGCCGCCAGACCGCGTTCCAGCCAGGTCAGCGCCTCTTTTGGCTCTGCGTGTTCCAATAGGTCTGCCATGCCCCAACTGGCGTATCCGATCAGATTCCCTGCGCCGGGCTGACTGGTCAACCCTTCCAGGCTGGCGATGGCATCCTCAAAAGCCCGCCGGGCCGCGTCTGCGCGGCGCAAATAGCTGTTGATGTTTCCCTGGGCGATGCGCACCCGTTCCCATTGCGGGGAGGGCAGGTTCTGGCCGGGCAACCCATCCAATAGGCGCAGAACAGGCTCCGGATAGCCAAGATTGATGATACTCCAGAAGTCTTCGGTCAGAATCTGGGCTGCCTGTTTGTACTCCCCAGCATTGAAATAGTGCAGTGCAGCTTTGTAGTCGTCCACCTCATCCAACCGGTAATAGGCCGCGGCGCGCAGGTGCATCTCCCGGCGTTGGGGCGGGGCGAGCAGGCCGTAGTAATAGATCGTCTGCAGGACTCTGTGCTGGTGATATTCCCACTCGAACTTTCCTTCCAGCGTCTCCAGCAGGTGGCGATTGGTCAACTGCAGCAGGGCGGGCAGGGAATCCGTGGATTGGGTGATCGCCTCGATCACCCAACGCGTCCCCGCCTGATCCAGCAGGATGGCCGCCCCCCGCATCTTCTCCCGCTCGTCCTGGCTCAAATGGCTGTCCAACTCGCGCACAATGTAGTCGAGGATGGAAGGGGCCGTGCCCAGCCGGGTCAGAATGCGCTGGGGATTGGGCGAACGCTGCACCACCTGGGCCGCCAAGAGCAGCAGTTGGGGGTTGCCTTCGGTGTGGACAATCAATTCCCTGGCGAGCGCAGCGTCCAGATGCAGATCGTTGGCCTCGAGCAGCGCCAGACATTCGGTTTCTGCCAGCCCTGGCAGAATGACCGGTGCGCTGACGGTGTGAAAGGTGGGGGCCTGGTCCGCAATGACGATTGTACGCAACTTGCCGCCCAGGACAAGCGGACGCAGCCGGGCGATAAACTGACTCAACGCCGAATCCGCGTGGCCGGAACTCTCCAGGTGCTGGTAGTCATCCAGGCAGAGCAGATAGTCCTGGTTTTGCAAATTTTGAATCAGATAGTCGGCCAGCAGATTGCTGGACGGCGGCGGGCTGCCTGTGAGCAGGGCCGATTGCAACGTCGTCCAGATGCCTTCGTTGCCGTGCCAGGCCATAAAAGCCGCCAACTTCCAGATGACCGTATCCAATCCCTCCCCGGCCATGCAGGGATGCCAAAAAATCTTGTAGCGATCTGCGTAGCGTTGGGCCAGATTCGCGCCGACCGCGCTTTTGCCGATGCCCGTCATGCCTGTAATCGTCACGCTGCCGAATTTGTCCAGCGACGCTTCGCAGCGCGCCAAGATCTCTTCCCGCCCAACAAAGCCGCGCTGCGGGGGGATCGATTGCGGTTCTGGCGGCGGTGGAATCTCCAAACTCTGCGCGGCCTGCGCTCTGTTCTCCTCCACACGGAAGAGACGGCCATCCTGGGCGCGCAGAAAGAGTACAGGAATGGCCCAATCGATCTGCTCGCTGCCCACTTCGGTGTAAATGTCGCCCCTGGCTACGGAGACCGCCCCATCCACCGGCGCGCCCAGAGCCAGGCTGCGGTAGAAGCTGCGGCTGAAGACCAGGGCCGCCCGATCGGTGAGCGGCTGCTGCATCGCCACCACCGCCGACAACTGGCGTTGCAGCAGTTTGGGGGCCAGACCCACCAACGGCACTGTGCTGGATGTCGTCGCGCTCTGGCAGGCGTTCAACACGGCCAGCCGCGTCTCGTTGACGCTGGCAAAAATCTCGCTGAACTCGCGTTCGCTGATCAGTCTGGCCGTGCCCTCGTCATCTTCCAGGGCCAGATAGGCCTGCTCGTCAGTGTAGACGCCGTGACCGATAAAGTGGAAGACGTGCGGTCGGAAGGTTTTCATGGCGTCGTTGATTTTGGCCGTCGTCGCCCCCTCCACCACCAGCAATTGGAGGTTACGCCGCGCCTGCTGCTCGGC
>JACQGT010000078.1 GCA_016199425.1 Chloroflexota bacterium | reverse complement strand
TGGGCCTCGTGGATGAAGGGCGAAGAGACGCCCATACACCACGGCCCGCCCGAGGGCAAACCGGCCTGGACCCGTTACTTTGGTGTTGACTACAACCACAAAGTCATCGGCATCCAGTACACAATCTGGGGAATGTTCTTGCTCCTCGTCGGCGGCACAGTGGCCCTCATCTTCCGCACCGAGCTGGCCGAATCGGGACGCCAATTTTTGAGCTTGGAGTTGTACAACAACTTCATCGGCATGCACGGATTTATTATGATTTTCTCCATCCTGCTCGGCATAGGCGGTATGGCGAACTATCTGGTGCCCCTGATGCTGGGTGCAGAGGATATGGCTTTCCCTCGACTGAATGCCCTGGGTTTCTGGTTCAACGTGCCGGGCAGTTTCCTGCTCCTCGCTAGCCTCTTTATCGGCGGCTGGGACGCGGGCTGGACTGCCTACCCACCCCTTAGCGCCCGGGGACCCATCGGCTACCAGTTGTTCTTCCTGGGCGTCTTTGCCGTCGGTCTTTCTTCCATCGTCGGTTCGCTGAACCTGCTGGTCACAATCCTGCGCATGCGCCCCAAAGGCATGAGCCTCTTCAAAATGCCCATCTTCTGCTGGGCTGTCTTTGCCACCAGTCTGATTCAGTTGACGGCTACCCAGTTGATCGGTCTCAGCTTTTTGATGGTTTCCACCCAGAGGGCGTTGGGCCTGGGCTTCTTTGACCCGGGTCTGCCCGGCGCAACTCTGATGACCGGCTTGGGCGATCCCATTCTCTTCCAACACCTTTTCTGGTTCTACAGCCACCCCGCAGTCTATATTTTCGTGCTGCCCGGTTTGGGCATCATCAGCGAACTACTGCCGGTCTTCAGCCGTAAGCCTCTCTTTGGCTATAAGTGGATTGCCCTCTCCAGTCTGGCGATTGCCATCACCGGTTTCCTGGTGTGGGGCCACCATATGTTTGCATCGGGCTACAACGACATTCTGCGTTACCCCTTTATGTACGCCACGCTGCTGGTGGCTGTGCCTACGGGCGTCAAGTTCTTTAGCTGGTTGGGCACGATTTGGGGCGGCAAGCTGAGCTTTGAAACGCCTATGCTCTTTGTGCTGGGCGCGATCTCCGTCTTTCTCATCGGCGGTCTCAGTGGGCCTATCCTGGCGACAGTGCCCTCCGATCTGCCCCTCCACGACTCTTACTTTGTGGTCGGTCATTTCCATGCCACAATGTTCGGCGGCTTCGTCTTCCCCTTCTTTGCGGCCCTCTATTTCTGGTTCCCCAAGGTGACAGGGCGTATGTACAACGAGACGTTGGGCAAAATCCACTTTGCGCTGATGACCCCGGCCTTTTGGGTGCAGACCCTCGGCCAGATGGGCGTGGGCGTGATGGGGATGCGGCGGCGCATCGCCGACTACGACCCGACGCTGGGCGGCGGCTCCATCGAGGCCTGGCATCTGGCCATTACGATTGCCGGTTTTCTTATCGGCTTTGGCGTGCTACTGATGATCTGGAACTTCTTCCAAAGCGCCGAAGTGGGCGTGGTTGCTGGTAGCAATCCCTGGCGCTCCCGTTCACCCGAATGGCAGATTCCTTCACCCATTCCCGAACACAGCTTTGCTTCGCCTCTGGTGGTGCATGGCGAACCCTATGACTATGGCCTGCCTGAACCCTACGTGGCCTTTGCCGGCGCAGGGGATGATTGAGAAAAAACCCATCAACGCTACGGAGTGATCTGCTATGAGCGAACGCAAACCACCTGCCGCCAAAGCGGGCATTTATCGCACAGGTTATTTTGTCGCTATTGTCCTGGCGGTTGTGACTGTCGTCGAATTCTACATTGCCCTCACCTTCAACAACTTCGCCATTATGATATTGCTGGGGCTGGTGAAGGCGTACTTTGTCGTCAATTATTTTATGCACATCAAGAGCCTCTGGTCGGAAGAGGAGAGCCACTAAATGAGCGCTGCCGCACTTGGACACAAGGCCGGTCACGTGGATAGCCACGATGACTACGTAGCACGGACCCGACGCAACCGGCTGGGGATGTGGCTTTTCTTCGCATCAGAAGCCTTTCTTTTCTTGGGATTGCTGGCCTCTCGCTTTTACCTGTGGGTAGGCGAGGGCGGTGAGATGGTGCGCCCGGATTTGGATCAGATATCTGGTCTGGTTGTGACTGTCGTTCTGCTTCTCAGCAGCTATTCTATGAACCGGGCCGAAATCGCTATCGCCCACAATGACCGCAAGAACTTTCTCTGGGGTCTGGTTGTCACAGCCATTCTGGGCACGGCCTTTCTGGTCGGTGTAGTGGTCTGGGAATGGGGGATGTTCCCTTCCATCGTCAAGGGCCACCTGAAGCCCACCGACGGCGTTTTCGGCGCTGTCGTTTTTGGCATGACGGGCATGCACGCGCTCCACGTTCTGTCCGGGATTGTGCTGATCGTCAATGTCTGGTGGCTGGGACGCAAAGGACACTTCTCTGGCGAGCGCCACTGGGGCGTGGAGGCCACGGCCATCTATTGGCACTACGTCGATCTGATCTGGATTTTCTTCTACCCGGCCATCTACCTGATTGGGCATGCATACGGCGCGCACTAGGCCAGTTATCAGTGAGCAGTTATCAGTTCCTCATGTGCGGTTGCACGCCACGGGGGATGAAAATCGGTGACGATCCGCAAATTCCGTAATCTGTGTTCTTATTTTCAGGGCAGTTGAACCCGCATCCCACTGATAACTGCTCACTCAATGTCATTAAGTTAAGAACGCAAACGCTAATTTGCTGCGGAGGGAGCATCCTCAGATGCGGCTCTACCGCTGTGGACCCGCATCTGAGGATGCTCCCTCCACGCTTAACTTAATGGCATTGACTGCTCACTGCTCACTGCGGCGATAAACCGGATACAATATGAATCCGATTATAGTAGCGCTCCTGCTCTCGTGGGATGTACGGTTTGAGATTCTTCTCCCGCTCACAGTGTTGGGGGCGCTTCAATTTGTGGGCTGGCGGCGGTTGCGTCGACGGGGTGCGCAGCGTTTTGCCAACGGCTGGCGTCTGACATCCTATCTGATCGGGCTGGCTGTGTTGATCGTGGCTCTGCTCTCGCCGATTGATGTGTTGAGTGGTCAGCTCTTTACAATGCATATGATCCAGCACCTGCTGCTGGTGATGGTTGCGCCGCCCCTGCTCTGGCTGGCCGGCCCCTTTGCCACAGGACTCTGGGCTTTGCCCCGTCCGCTGCGTTTGCGAATCGGCGGTTGGTTTCAGCAAAAGGGCGGAGCTTGGCAGCTTCTGCGGCTGACAACCCGCCCCGGCCTCTCCTGGCTGCTCTTTGTGGGCGTGCTCTACGGCTGGCACGACCCCGCCGCCTACAGTCTGGCCCAGGGCGATGGACTGATCCACGATTTGGAGCATCTCAGCTTTTTTGGCGCAGCGATGCTCTTCTGGTGGCGGGTGGTGGGAGCCGGTCCCCACATCCACGGCAAGAACAGTCTGCTCTTCCGCATCGGCTATGTGCTGGCGGTTGTGCCGCCCAATATGTTCTTGGGTGTGGCGATTGCTCTGGCCGAGTCGCCCATCTATACCTACTATCTGGGCGTGCCCCGGTTATACGGCATCAGCGTAATGGACGACCAGACAATGGCCGGGCTGATTATGTGGATTCCCGGCAGTATGATGTACATTGCCGCCGCGCTCGTTCTGGTGGCCCGGCTCTTTACCAACGCAGATCGACGCAACGACCTGCCCAAACGTGTGGATGGAGGGGTTGTGAAACGCACACCCCACCCGCCACGACTGGCAACGAACGAATGATGAAAACGATTGGACGCGGGGCGCTCTTTCTGCTCATTCTGTTCCCCCTTTTTCTCTCTGGCCGTTCCCTTCTGGCCCATGCCGGGGTGGGAACCCAGCAGATCAACAATGTGGATTTAGGCCCTTACCGGATTTGGGTCTGGTCGGACCCGGAGCCGCCCCAGGTAGGCATCTATCACGTGGCCGTGGCCCTGACCGAATCGTTGGACAGCGACCCCAACGGCTTTGCCGGTGAGTCGATTCTGGACGCGGATGTGGTGGTGGAGATGGAACATCAGGCCAGCAGCCTTCTACTGGTCGCCCAGGCCACCCACGAAGATGCCGTTAACAAACTCTTTTACGAGGCAATTTTTGCCCCCCAGCAGACGGGAATGTGGGAGATTCGTGTGATTGTCCAGGGGCCGGACGGCCCTGTCCAGACAAGCTACACAGATGAGGTTGAACCGGCTACCTTTCCGTGGATGGCCGTAGGCGGTGGTCTGCTGGCGTTGCTTTTGGCCGGAGCCGGAGTAGCACTCTATCTTTACACTGGAGAGAAAGGCGCGCCGCAAAAGACGCGCCCGGCCCGGTGAGCACTCTCCGCCTGCTCTTTAGCCGCCGCTACTGGTGGCAGACGCTGATTGTGCTGGCCGCCATGGGGGTGATGGCCGGTTTGGGCCAGTGGCAGTTGGCCCGTCTGGATCAACGCCGGGCCGCCAACGCCGAGCTGCTGGCGAAACTGCAATCGAAAGCGCTTGTCATCAACGGCGCTGCTCTGCCCGAAAGTCCCGACGCACTGGAAGATCGACTGGCTGCGGTCTCTGGCGAGTACGACTTTGCCCGGCAGATTGGGGTGCAGGGCCAATTTTCCGAAGGCGCGCCCGGTTATTGGCTGGTGACGCCCCTGCGCATTGACGGCAGTGAAAGCGCTATTCTGGTGGTCCGGGGCTGGATTCCCGCAGCGGACGGCGAGATTGGGGAGTGGTCGGCCTACGACGAGACGCCCACGCAGCCGGTGCAGGGCTATCTGCAAAAGTCGCGCAAGATGCCCGACGGCAGCACATCCGTTGTGCCGGCTGATCCGGTCAAGGGCTGGTGGCGGGTGGACATTGAGGCCATCCAGAGCCAGATGCCCTATCCGCTCTTGCCTGTGGCCCTGCAAGCGGCCCCAGACGAGAGCCGGGCACGCAGCGAACTGCCCCAGCGCGTGCCTGTGGACTTTGACCTGAGCGAAGGCAGCCACATGAGCTACGCGCTTCAATGGTATTCCTTTGCGCTCATCGCCGGGATTGTGTACGTCGTAGTCTTACGCCGCCGGGAAGCGGGTATTGATGCGTCAAGCAATGATAGGTAGGGGCGCTGCTTGCTGCGCCCGCTGTGCGTCGGGCGCAGCAAGCAGCGCCCCGACGGTATTTCAATGAATGACTCTACTGCAAAAAGGTCTTTTCGCCACTGATAAACGCTGATTTCTCTCCTGAAATTCTCTGCGCCTCTGCGTCTCTGCGGGAGAATTTCCCCTTTTTTCAGTGGACTCAATGAATTGATGACTGACACGACCAGCGCGAATTGAAATTGGATCGAGAATGCAACTGCGCAGTACGATATTAGAAGAAGCTGCCCTCAACGAGAACCCCCAGGATTTGCTGCGCGTCTATGCTCGCATCTCCTGGCGCGACCTGCTGGCGCTGACAAAGCCGCGCATCATCGCCCTATTGTTGCTCACGACCCTCGTGCCGATGTTTCTGGCTGGGCCGCAAGCGCCCAGCGGCTGGCTGATTCTGTGGGTGATGGTGGGCGGCTTTCTGGCTGCGGGTGGGGCCAATGCTCTGAATCAGTATTTGGACCGGGACATCGACCACGTGATGGCGCGCACCCGCTTGCGCCCTCTGCCCAGCCGGCGGATGCAGCCCAGGCAGGTGTTACTCTTCAGTCTGCTGTTGAGCGCTGCCAGTTTTGTGGTGCTCTGGCTGGCGGCCAATCTACTCACCGCACTGCTCTCGACCGCTGGAATTGTCTACTACGTCTGGATTTACACCCACCTGCTCAAACGGAGCAGTACACAGAATATCGTCATCGGCGGCGCGGCCGGGGCCATCCCCCCTCTTGTGGGCTGGGCCGCGGTAGCCAACGAGATTTCCCTGTTGCCGATTTTTATGTTTCTGATTGTCTTCTACTGGACACCGCCCCACTTCTGGGCGCTAGCATTGATGCGCCAAAAGGAATACCGGGCCGCGGGTGTGCCTATGCTGCCTGTGGTGGCCGGCGAGAAAGAGACCCACCGGCAGATTGTACTCTACAGCGTTCTGCTGCTGCTCATCTGCACAATGCCGGTCTTTTTGGGATTATTGGGGCCGGTCTATCTTCTGCTCTCTCTACTGCTCAATGGGGTTTTCCTCTGGCAGGCGGTGGGCATTCTGCGCCGCCCTGCCAACGCCAATATCTGGCGACTCTATAAATTCAGTCTGCTTTACCTGGCTCTCCTCTTTCTGGCGATGGGGATAGATGGCCTCGTCTATACCATCCCAGAGACGGCAGCGAATTTCGCCTTGCGCCTGCCCCTGTAAGAACGCCGTCTGGTACAAATCGAACAAGTCTATATAGTGCCAAATGGCACTTCGGCCTCAAAAAGACAGGGAGCAAGCCGCCCTCACAGGAAGCCGCAGAGGGCATTTTCCGGCCCTTTTAAGCCACGAAATGGCAAAATTGGTTCAAAATGAGGTCGGAATCGGCAAATCCGCTGCCATTTGTTGCCGAAGGTGCCAAATGGCACTATTCAGATTTGTGTAATAGTCAACGAGATGGTGAAGCGTAGGTGCGGTTTGCAACCGCACATCTACCGGAGAAAGTGCGGTTACAAACCGCACCTACAGATTCCACGCTGTCGTTGACCGGTATAAAAAAGTGAGATTTGAGAGTGCGTTACTTCGTGGTATCCTTCGTGTTCTATACGTAGGCTTTTCGTCTTTCGTGTCGTTTCAGACTGGTACCCCCAAGGATCGCCAATGGACATCTATCCCGCTCCCGTCTTCCGTTCTTTCTGGCTGCAACGTCTTTTGGCCTGGTCAGTCCATCTGGTCACAGCTTCCGGGGCTGTTTTTGGTCTCTTTGCCCTCCACGCCATCAACGAAGAACAGTGGCTGATTGCCTTCTGGCTGATGGGGGCGGCTGTGCTGGTGGACGGCATCGACGGCAGCCTGGCCCGGCGTTTTAGGACGAAATCCCTGGCGGCCAAAGTGGACGGCGCGATGCTGGATAACATTGTAGACTTCCTGAATTACGTGATTGTGCCCGCCTTTTTTCTCATCGAGACCGAACTGCTGCCGCCCCTGCTCCGGCTGCCCCTGGCTGGACTGATTGCTCTTTGTTCCGCCTATCAATTTTGCCAGATCGACGCCAAGACCGACGACCACTTCTTCAAGGGCTTTCCCAGCTATTGGAATATCGTCGTCTTTTACCTCTTCCTCTGGCAGTTGCAGCCCCTCTACAATGCGCTTATCCTGGCCGTTCTGTGTGTGCTTATTTTTGTCCCTATCAAATATATCTACCCGTCGCGCATGGAATATCTGAGCGAAAAACAGATATTGCGCACGGGGATGCTGGGGTTGACCCTTTTGTGGGGTGTCGGTTCTTCGTGGCTGCTCTTTCACTACCCCCGCCCTCAACATCAGGTGACGATTTTCCTCATCGCCTATATGATTCTCTACATCGGGGCCAGCATCTACCGGCAGATTGTGCCCCTGGGCGAGGAGCTGGACCCCGACCGGCTGGCCAGTTTGCTCCGATTCGGGCGGCGGTGACATAAGAATCGTCGACACGGAAGATGTGGTAACATCGAGAAATGCGAGTGTTCCACGACTGTTTTGTGTCGTGGAAGGTGAGTTTCCAGACACGCCTTTTGAATCGCGGAGGTGACGCCCAATGATAACAGCAAAAGAAATCGCTCCACTCCACAAACAAGCCATTGACTTTGACGACACAGAACAACTCAAAGCGAAGTTTGCTCAGTTGCGCCGCCAACGCAAACCGCTCTATCTGACTGCATCGGAGTTTGAGAACGTCCTGGAATGGAAATTGGGACAACAAATAGGGCGTCAGCGAAACTTGCGCGCTGCCAACACTGATGAACTCATTCGCGCCGTGACAGAGATCGCGTTGACGATTACTCATCCTGACAAAGAGTATGAACTTGAACTGCGGACAGATATTCTCTGTGCATTGCGCGGTGTTGGCGTTCCAGTAGCGTCAGCCGTTCTTGCCCTCGTGTTTCCTGAAGAGTACGCCGTGATTGATTTTCGGAACTGGCGGCAACTCTTCAACGAAGACAAAACGGTCTTCTCCACTCCAGAGTACAAGAGATACATGAAAAAGATTCGACTTCTGGCAAACGAATTGGGTTGGTCTGTGCAGGAAGTTGACCACGCAATTTGGGAGTACGACAAACGAAACAGCAAATAACAGATGGGCGTCTGGGAACACACGCACGCCGATCACGCCACGTATGCGGCTTTTTGGCATTTTGGGGCTGGCACAGTTGGAAAGTGGCTTCATTATTGCCCAAGTTATGTCGGTGCCCGAACAGTCCGAACCAGTACGACCTGGACGAAAAGTTTACCAATCGCGGGTTACAAAAGGAGATCCGCCCCAAACTTATCTGTTGCGAGTTTTCGTGGACGTTGACCGACAGCCGCCTGAGGTAGTCACTGTCTATCGTACCAGCAAATTTGATAAATATTGGAGGGTTGCGTGAAAATTATCTACGACCGTGAGACAGATACATTAACGATTATTTTTACAGATATGCCCGTGGCGGAAAGCGATGAAGACAAGCCAGGGGTCATTTTAGACTATGACGCTACAGGCAACCTGGTGTCAATGGAAATTCTTGACGCGTCACGTCGCGTAAGAGCACCCAGTCAAATTGAATATCAAGTTGCGCCAGTTTCTGCATAGGTGATTGGTGAGCAACCGCGCCCGCAAACACACGTACACCGCGCACGCGGCTTTTTGGCGCAGGAGGGGCGCACAAAAAAGCGGGGCCAGCTTCACCCACTGGCCCCGCCTTTTTCATGCACGATTTCTGCTTCCGTTGGCGTCTCTTATGCCTTCACCACCCACACCGGCTCCGGATGAATCTCCGGCTCCGGCGTCGAGCCAGCATCCGCCCGCCCGCTACCCTCCAGACGGCTGATGGCCCGCACGTGCATAGCGCCGTTCATCTGGATTTGACACGATAGACGCATACCCGTCAGCCCCCGCTCGGCCAGTTTGTCTTTCTCGGCCTGGGTCATCATCACCGGTTCTCCGGCCACGAATTCAACCCGACAGGTGGTACAGCGGCAATTGCCGCCGCAGGCGTGAAGCTGATCCACTCCAGCGTCCTCTTCCAATGCCAGGACAAGCCGTTTGCCCTGGGCCACGTCAAATGTGCCAAATCCGTCTACCGTCAACTGGGGCATGAAATTACTCCTGTGATGATGAGATTGTGGGAAAGTGTTTTCTAGCCTACTTCAGGAAAAGGGATGAATGTGTAAAGCTGCTCACATTGTAGGACGGAATGGCATTCCGTCCCAGAAATAAGTGGACGGAATGCCATTCCGTCCTACGCTTTCTCGACAAAGACGAACATCAGATCGTTGACATTTGTCTGGGTGGGACCCGTGCGCAGCAGATCGTGGCTGGCAACCAGAAACGGGTAGGCGTCGTGGCGGCGCAGGTGATCCGCCGCAGAGAGACCAGCGGCCGCACCCCGCGC
>JACQGT010000077.1 GCA_016199425.1 Chloroflexota bacterium | reverse complement strand
GTCAAAATCAGCGCAGATCAATTCAGATCAGGAAAATCTGCGTCCCTCTCTTCTCGTGACTGAACAATTACTCAATTTGTTTCAACTATCGTTCAAGGAGAATGAAGATGGCTAAAGCTCGATTGGGAATGCTTTTTGGCATTCTGGCTCTCTTTGTCTTGCTGGTCGGCGCTTGCGCCGCACCGGCTGCCGTCCCTGCCGCGCCCGCGGCGGAGGCACCCGCGGCCGCCCCTGCCGCGGCAGAAGCACCGGCTGCTGCGCCCAGCGGCGGCGTGCAGATTCCCGATGTAATGGATGGCAAGTACAATGTGGCCTTTGTCTACGTCGGCCCCCACGATGACGGCGGCTGGACCCAGGCCCACGACATCGGTCGCCAATATGTCGAAGCGAATGTGGCCGATGTTCACACCGCCTACATCGAAAATGTGGCCGAAGGCGCGGACGCCGAGCAGGTCATCCGCTCCCTGGCCCGCAAAGGCTTCGATGTGATCTTCACCACCTCCTTCGGCTTTATGGACGCTTCCGAATTGGTGGCCGAAGAATTCCCTGATGTGGATATCATTCACATCAGCGGTTTCAAAGCAAACGAGGCCAACTTCGGCAATCTCTTTGGCGCGATGGAAAATATGAAATATCTGGCCGGTATGCTGGCGGGCAGCCGGGCCAAAATGGATGGCAACCCCAAACTGGGGTATATCGCCACCTTCCCCATCCCGGAAGAGCTGCGTCTGGGCAATGCTTTTTCCCTGGGCGTGCAGCGCACCTGCCCGGAATGCAAAGTCGATGTGCGTTGGATCTTCACCTGGCACGACCCGATTGTGGAGAAGGAAGCCGCGGCTTCCCTCTTTGACGGCGGCGCACAGGTGGTGATGACCGGCGCGGATACCCCGGCCCCTGCCGAGGCTGCGCCTGCGGGCAAGTGGGGCATCACTTACGACTACTCCGGCAACTGCACCATTGACGCCTGTCTGACCTCTATGTACTGGAATTGGGGGCCGGTCTACGCAGATATTGTCGAGAAGTCCCAGGCTGACGAGTGGGTCGGCGGCTGGGAATACTTCGACGCGGACAGCGGCTCCCTCGGTCTCTACGGCTTTATGGAGGGCGAGACGATGCAGCCCGGCGTGGCCGATCTACCCGCCGAGGACCTGCAACTGGTCCAGGACACCCTGGCCGCGATGCTGGCCGGTGAGTTCACCCGCTTCGATGTCTTCAAAGGCCCCATTACCGACAACCAGGGCAACGAAGTCCTGGCCGAGGGCGTGAGCCTGGAGCAGATCGACCTGGACGGCTTCGCCCAATTCGGCAGCCCCTGCACCACCTGTATGTACTGGTGGAACGAGAATGTGACTGCGGAACTGCCCAAATTGGATTAACTGACAGATTTTCAAGTGGAAGCGTGAAACGTGAGATGGGTATGATTTCACGTTTCACGCATCACACCTCACTCTCTGAGGCGGTGAATGGCGACCGATGAGGAATATCAAAAGAATATCCAGCAACACGAATGGGCTGATCTGATAGAACTATGGGGCAAGATCAATGCCCGTGAGACCCCCGGTTGGCCCGCGGGGAAGGCCTTTGAATATCTGGTGTTGCGGGCCTTTCAGCTAGAGGGCGCCTATGTGCATTGGCCGTATACAGTCACCGTTGGAGAAGTGACTGGGAGTGGGGCGCAAGAGGCTGCGGAACAGATCGATGGGTTTGTTCATACTGACGACGGTCTTGCCTGCCTGATAGAATGCAAAGATTATCGGGACGAGAAGGCAAACTTGGAGTCTATCGCCAAGCTGCGCAACCAGCTACTACGCCGATCCTCTACAGCTATCGGGGCGGTGTTCAGCCGTGCCGGATTTACTGCTACATCTACACTGCTTGCCCGCTTCACTGCCCCCCAAACGATTCTGCTGTGGGATGGCGATGAAATAGAAATTGCCCTCCGAAATCATTGGTTTTGCCGAGGATTGACAGCCAAGTACAGAATTTGTCTGGCAAAGGGTGTGCCAGATTTTCATATAGATGACATTTCTATGGAGGTGTAAGATGACGAAAGCATTTATTATCACAGAAGGAGAAAGTGACCACAAGATTCTTAAAGCACTCTTGCCTGCCCCAATCTCTGAAAACGTTGAGTTTGTCGCAGGGACATGGCGATCTTCAGCCATTTCGATTGCGCGCTCGATTCTTGTCGCTAAGTATATCCCTGTGGCTCTCGTCCTCGACACTGACACCACAGACCCTTCGGCCATTCGAGAAGATCGAGATTATTTGCGGATGTCTCTGGCCGAAGCATCCTCTGGCACCCGATTTGGGGTCTTCCAGGCCGTGCCCGAAATCGAAATTATCTTCTTTGAAGACTGGGATTTCGTGGGCCAGCAGATCGGCAAGCCAAAACAGGCGTTTACTCACTTTGAACTCGAATATGCCCGGCTACAGCCCAAGAAATTTCTGTTCAGCCAATTGGAAGATATTCCCTATCCCCAGGCGCTGACAAAGCTACTGGCGCTTATGGACACAAAGACCATCGAACGCATTCGACAGAACCCGCTTGTGCGTGATCTCAACAATTTTCTGCTATCTGTGATCGAGAAAAGTCCCGGGCGTTCGGGTCCAGTCGGCCAATCGGCCGTGGCCCTTCACACCGTTGTGGCCTGAATTTGCCACCCACCCTTCCATAGCCCAGCGAGCTACACCCATGCCCGACGCCCCGTTCGCCGTGCAGATGGAAAATATCGTCATCCGCTTTCCCGGCGTGCTGGCGAACGATCACGTGAATTTTACGTTGAAGCAGGGCGAGATCCACGCGCTGTTGGGCGAAAACGGCGCGGGGAAGAGTACGCTGATGAGCGCGCTCTCCGGGCTGTACAAGCCCACATCCGGTATCATCCGGGTCAGTGGCAAGCCAGTCAGCTTCAACTCCCCCAAAGACGCCATCGCTGCCGGCATCGGGATGGTCCACCAGCACTTTATGCTGGTCCCCACCCAGACCGTCACCGAAAACATCCTCCTGGGGCTGGACACGCCCCGCTTCTTTATGAACCTGCCCGCATACGACGGCAAAGTCCTGGCCTTGCAGGAGCAGTTTGGCCTGCGTGTGGACCCCACAGCCAAAATTTGGCAACTGTCTGTGGGGGAGCAGCAGCGGGTGGAGATTCTCAAAACTCTCTACCGGGGCGCCAACGTCCTGATTTTTGACGAACCCACGGCTGTGCTGGCCCCGGCAGAGATCGCCGGGTTTATCGAGACGATGCGCAGTCTGGTGGCCCAGGGCAAGTCGATCATTTTCATCAGCCACAAACTGCAAGAAGTGGAGGCTGTGGCCGACCGCATTACTGTGCTGCGCAAGGGCAAAGTCACCGCGGAAGGCTTTTTGATGGCCGGACTGGACAGAGCCAAACTGGCGCAACTGATGGTGGGGCGGGATGTGGTCTTTGCGGTGAAGAAAGATGTCCAGGAGCCGGGCGGCACAATTTTAGAAGTACGCAACCTCCAGGCGGCCAACAACAAAGGCACGCCCGCCCTGCGCGGGGTCGACCTGAGCATCCGGGCCGGAGAGATTCTGGGTATTGCCGGGGTGGCGGGCAACGGGCAGAGCGAACTGGCCGAATGCATCACCGGTCTGCGCGTGTGTGAAAAGGGCAGCGTGCAGGTGGATGGGCGCGAGTTGGCAAACCAGCCGCCCATCGCCGCCATCCAATCCGGCGTCTCCCACATCCCGGAAGACCGCACCCGCGTGGGGTCTGCGCCCAACCTGACCATCACTGACAATGTGATTATGAAGCACTACCGGGCCGCGCCCATCGGCAACGGCAGGACGATTGACGCTGGGCAGGCCACCCAATACGCCCAGGAACTCAAACGCACCTACGACATTCTGGCTCCCAGCGTGCGCACACTGGCCCGTAAGCTCTCTGGCGGCAACCTGCAAAAGGTGATTCTATCGCGGGAGATCACGGCCAATCCCCGGCTGATCGTCGCGGTTCAGCCCACGCGTGGCCTGGATGTGGGCGCGGTGGAGGCCATCCAGGAGCACCTGCTGGCCCAGCGCCGGCAGGGAACGGCCATCCTCCTCATCTCGGAAGAGTTGGAGGAATTGCTGACATTGAGTGACCGCATCGCCGTCCTCTACGACGGGCGGGTGATGGGGGTGGCGGAGGCTGCGACGGCCAGTGTGGAAGAGATTGGGCTGATGATGATGGGAACAGTACAAGAAGCGTGAAACGTGAAACGTGAGTTCGCCGCCTGATCTCACGTTTCACGTTTCACGCTTCCTACGGATGAGGAAGCCTATGCGATTCCCCGTGACACTTCTCATTGAAAAACGCACGGACGAAATCCCCGGCTGGCTGCCCGCGGCTACGTCGATCGGTTCGGTGATCGCTGCCTTTGTCGTCAGCGGCGTTGTTCTGGCGCTGATCGGGGCCAACCCGCTGATCGTCTACCAGTTCTTCTTCAAAGCCACCTTTGGCAGTTGGCCCGCGCTCTCCGACACAATTGTAAAAGCCACACCGTTAATTATGGTGGGGCTGGCCTGCGCGGTCGCCTTCAAAATGAAGTTGTGGAACATTGGGGCCGAGGGTCAGCTCTATCTGGGCGCATTCTTTGCCAGTACGGTAGTGCTGGTTCCGCTTGTGCCGCCGGAGAGTCCCAAATGGCTGGTGCTGACGGCAATGGTTGTGATGGGGATGATCGGCGGGGCGATTTGGGGTTTCATTCCCGGCTATCTGAAGGCCAAATTCGACGTCAACGAGATTATCAGCACGCTAATGCTCAATTACGTGGCGATTCTGTGGAACAATTTCTGGATATTTGACCGCTGGAGCGACGCCGGCTTTCAGATGACGCCGACGTTTGTGCGTACAGCCTGGCTGCCCCGTCTTTCCGACTACGCCAGGGAATACCGGATGTTCTCCGGCATCACCCTCCATCTCGGCGTAATCTTCGGGCTGGTGGCGGCGATTGTCGTCTGGTGGGTGCTCAGTCGCAGCCGCTGGGGCTACGAAATCCGGCTCATCGGCGACAACCCCCACGCGGCCCGCTACGCCGGGCTGAACATCGCCCGCAATGTAGTGCTGGTGATGATGTTTTCCGGTGCGCTGGCCGGGCTGGCCGGGATGTCAGAGGTCAGCGGGGTGGTGCATCGCCTGCAGGAGCGCATCTCCCCCGGCTATGGCTTCACAGGGATTATCGTGGCCTGGCTGGCGAAGCTCAACCCCTTTGCCGTCATTCTCGTCGCCATTCTCTTTGGCGCGTTGATTGTGGCCGGGCGGGAAGTGCAGCCGTCGGGCATCTCCCAGATGATCCAGGGCTTTGTCCTCTTTGCTGTGATCAGCAGCGACGTTCTGCTGCGTTATAGCATCCGTCTGGTGCGCGCTGCGCCTGTGGAGGAAAGCGCATGAATCTGGAAATTATCCTGCACGCGGGGCTGGCAACCGGCACGATTCTGCTCTTTGCAAGTATCGGCGAAATCCTGTCGGAGCGGGCGGGCATCCTCAATCTGGGCATAGAAGGGATGATGCTTCTGGGCGCGATGGCGGGCTTTAGCATCGCGCTGGCTACGGGCAATCCCTGGCTGGGGCTGCTGGCGGCGATGCTGGCCGGGGGCGCGCTCAGTCTGGCTCACGGCCTGGTGACCATCCACTTCCAGGCGGATCAGGTGGTGAGCGGCCTCTCGTTGACATTTCTGGGCACGGGGCTGGCGCTGGTGCTGGGCAATGGGCTGACCGGGCGGACGGTCAATCTGATCCCGGATGTGGATATCCCCGGGCTGGCTGCCATCCCCTTCTTTGGCCCAGCCTTTTTTGCGGATCACAGCCCGCTGGTCTATGTTGGCTACATCTTCACGCCCCTAGTCTGGTACTACGTCCACAAGACCCGGCCCGGTCTGCATCTGCGCGCGCTGGGCGAGAAGCCCTCCGCCGCGGATACGATGGGCATCAACGTCTATCGGGCGCGCTATCTCTACGTCTTTGTGGGCGGCTGTCTGGCCGGGCTGGCCGGGGCGACGATCAGCCTCTCTGTCTCGCCGGGCTGGTACAGCGTCCAAACCACCTCCGGCCAGGGCTGGATCGCCATCGGGCTGGTGATCTTTGCCCAGTGGAATCCCTGGCGGGCCGCGCTGGGGGCCTATCTTTTCGGGGCATTGCGCCGGGCCATCCTGGACCTGCAAGGGCCGCGCATACTTCTGGGCTTCACCAATCCGCTCTT
>JACQGT010000683.1 GCA_016199425.1 Chloroflexota bacterium | reverse complement strand
TCCTGGATCAGGTCCAGGAAAGGCACGCCCCGCCCCACATACTTCTTGGCGACGCTTACCACCAGACGGCTGTTGGCTTTAATCAAGTGTTCGGTGGCCGCCTGTCCATCCCGCACCAGCCACAGCAGCTTCTCCCGTTCTTCCCAGTCGTCCATGCCCTCGGAGAGAGTCTGGCGCGAATCCCGACCCGCTTCCATACGCATGGCCAGGCCCACCTCTTCCTCCGCCGTGAGTAGGGGAACGCGACCGATCTCTTTCAGGTAGAGGCTGATCGAGTCGTCGATTTCGATCTGGCTCAGGTCAAAATCATCTTCCTCGGCCTTGTCCCCGCTCTCTTTGATCTCCGGGATGGCGTCTTCTTTGGACTGCCCCACGGCAATGCCCTGCTCGAAGAGAGTGGCGAAGATGTCTTCCAACTGCTCTATATTCTGTTCAACTTCGGGCATGAGCTTGAGAACGTCGTCATAGCTGACGAAGCCTTTGGCGCGCCCCACCTTCAACAGGTAGTCCATCGTCTCCTGAGGGCTGCGTGCGACTATCTCTTCGGAAGCGTCGGCGTCGGCCATTTCGTCCACTTCCATCTCCTCGGCCATCGGCTCATCCACTTCCATCTCGTCCAGTTCTTCCTCTTCCGATGCAAATAGTGTTTTGTCGGTCATCGGCATAACCTCCCCTGTGCAAGCGATGGGTCTGGGCAACAGTTCGATGCCCACAAACCTCAGTACCCATCACGACGAATGGCAACTATTTACTTTACAATAACTTCGCTAACTATAGAGTAATGGGTTTCACAATTCCACAAACAGTACTTATACCGCTTCTTTCATATTCCATATGCTCTCCCGACGGGCATAGCGGCGGGAACACGAGGGACAGACCACCACACTTTCCCCGTCCCACTGCAAGGGAGATGTGCTACAATGGGGACAGCGCAGGAGCAGCGGCACATCTTCCGCCTGTGTAGACGGAGCCTGGGATTGCCCATTGCTGGGCGCAGCCGCCTGCACAAAGACACTGGGGGCAAGCGGAAAGCGCCCGCCCAGAGCGAAAAAGGGCTGCTCGATCCCAACCAGACGCGCCGCCGCAACTCGCTCTTTCAAAATTGGTAGGCGAAAGTGGGAGACGGCAAATTGCCGGGCAATCCGCAATTGGGCTTCCCCCATCCGTTCCGTCATCCAACCAGGATGAAAGTCGTAGTTGAGACGCACAAACTCGACCGGCTCGGCGGCAAAGGGCGACCACTCCTGGCGGCCCAGCAACCAGCGAACCATTGCCTTCAAGTTGCGCTTGTTGGCATATTCCAACACAGCCACACTTTTGCTGTGCAATACCCGGCGCAACTGGGCCAAAGCCTGGGGCACATCGGCCAGATGGTGCATCACCCGCACCATCACCAGCGTGTCCAACACACCATCGGCCAGGGGCAGTTCGTAGATATTTCCTGTTACGAAAACGAAGCGGGGATCGTCACCCCAGCGGGAGACTGCCTCTTGCAGCAGAGTTGTGCTATAATCGAACAGAACAATCTGCTCGTAGCCCAGATAGAGATCGGCCAGCCGCCCGAAACCAGCGCCTATCTCAGCGATTCTGCGCCCTCGCTGCGGAAGCAATTGGGCCAATGCGGCCCGCTCGACAGCGTCTTCGTATTCCCGGCCCCGGCCTTCCCAAAAGTCTTTGCGGTAGCCGCTGCCTTCGTAGTCGATAACCGGTGTTGCGTCGCCTACAGTCAGATCGGTCAAGTCATTCTATCCTGGAGAATAATCACAAAGACACAAAGGAAATTGATTGGATCACTCATCGTAATCTTTGTGATTTCGTGTTTCAATCGTTTCTTACAACGGTTTTGTGGTGTTTCACGTGAAACATTGCGTCGTCGGAAAAATGTCTTTCCATTAAAAAATGCGGGAAGGTGCTGATCCTCCTCGCATTTAGGACAGTATAGCACGCTCCTAAACCGATTTCAATACCCAATTTGGGCTTTTTTGCACGAATACCCATCGAATTTCCAGCTATGCAGGCGGCCAGTGAGCGCTGATTGAGCGGTGTCCCTTCGATAGGCTCAGGCGATGTCCTGAGTTTATCGAAGGAACACCGCTCAACCGGCGCTGGTCTACAGACTGGATAGTGACTCGAATTTCCAGGAGGTTGTCATGCGAGAGGCAGTGATTGTTGAAGCCGTGCGCACACCTGCGGGCAAATTCCGCGGCTCTCTCAGCTACATCGAACCGATTTCTCTGGCCGCGCTGGTCTTGCGGGGAGTGGTGGAGCGGGCCGGCATCAGTCCGGCGCAGGTAGACGATGTGGTGATGGGTTGTGTCACCCAGACTGGGGAGCAGGGGGCCAACATCGGGCGGCTGGCTGCGCTCTATGCCGGTTTTCCCGTGTCCGTCTCAGCGGTGAGCATCAACCGTATGTGCGGTTCCAGCCAACAGGCCATCCACTTTGCCGGGCAGGCCATTGAAGCGGGTGACGCGGATGTGGTCATCGCGGCGGGCGTGGAATCCATGAGCCGGGTGGCGATGGGAGCCGACTACCCGCCCCAATTCCCCGACAACCCGCCCTATCCCCTGCTCCATCAGGGCGTCTCTGCCGAATTGGTGGCGCAGAAGTGGGGGTTCAGCCGCCAGGCGCTGGACGAATACAGCTATAATAGCCACGTCAAGGCCGCCGCGGCGACCAACGCCGGCCACTTCCAGCGGGAAATTCTGCCCGTAGCCGTCGGCCACAACGGCGACGCCCGCATGCTGGACTACGACGAGGGCATTCGTTTCGAACCGAATTTGGAGAAGATGGCCGCGCTCAAACCTGCTTTCCGGGAGGACGGGGTAATCACAGCAGGCAATGCCAGCCAGATCAGCGACGGCGCGGCGGCTGTGTTGGTAATGGAGCGCAGTAAAGCCGAGGCGCTGGGGTTGAAGCCCCGCGTCCGTTTCATCAGCCGGGTGGCAGTGGGCAGCGACCCGGAATTGATGCTGACCGGGCCGATTGCGGCCACGGAAAAGGCCCTGCGACGGGCTGGACTCTCCATCGGCCAGATGGATGTGATCGAAATCAACGAAGCCTTTGCTCCGGTGGTGTTGGCCTGGGCAGCCGAGACCGAGCCGCCTATGGAACGGGTCAATCCCAACGGCGGCGCGATTGCTCTGGGCCATCCCCTGGGCGCAACCGGGGCTAAACTGATGACAACACTGCTTCACGAGTTGGAACGAACAGGCGGGCGTTACGGCTTGCAGACGATGTGCATCGGCCACGGCCAGGCCACGGCCACAATCATCGAACGACTGTAGGTCGGACTGTCAGTCCGACCTACGTGTTATCGGACTGACAG
>JACQGT010000679.1 GCA_016199425.1 Chloroflexota bacterium | reverse complement strand
GTGCCGTCGCCGGCCACGTCGTTGGTCTTGGTGGCGGCTTCTTTCAGAAGCTGGGCACCCATATTCTGGAAAGGATCTTCCAGTTCAATCTCTTTGGCTACAGTCACGCCGTCGTGGGTAACGGTGGGGCTGCCCCATTTTTTGTCCAGAGCCACGTTGCGGCCCTTGGGTCCGAGGGTGGTCTTGACCGCATTGGCCAGGACATCAACGCCCTTTTTCAGGGCACGTCGTGCATCTTCTTGAAAAATAAGCTGCTTTGCCATATCGACAATTTCTCCTTGACAGTACTCTACGAACGTTTGCGAATCGTACTACGGACCGGCTGTTAGGCCGGCAAACCTGGGTCTTGCCTTACTTCTCGACAATGGCGAGAACATCATTTTCTTTCAGGATCAGGTATTCCTTCCCGTCTAGTTTGATGGTTGTGCCAGAGTACCTGGCATACAGCACGACATCACCAACCGAGATGTCCATGACAATCCGTTTGCCATCTTCGTCCCGTGCGCCAGGGCCGACAGAGATAACATTACCCTGCTGCGGCTTTTCCTTGGCTGTCTCGGGCAAATAGATACCCGATGAAGTTACTTCTTCCTGCTCGATGGGCTTTACAACCATGCGGTCACCCAGAGGTCGCAGATTCATACAATCATCCTCCTTGACAGACTCTTTACCAAATTGTGGGATTGAATAAAACGACTGAAAAACGAACTTCGTCTGACACAATGAGTTAGCACTCGCGGTATGAGAGTGCTAACCCGCAGAACAGTGTACCCCACTTTGGCGCAGATGGCAAGATCGATTGGGCGAAAAATGATAAGCGTTGTGTTAGAGATTGAGGGATTGGGGACTGGAGACTGCTCACTGATGACTGATTACTGTTCACTTTCCTCCGTCAGGGAAGCGACATACTCCAACATCTCGCTCTCTTCCTTCACGTAGTCCGCCAGTTGGAAGGCGGCGTAGAGGTCCCGGCTGCGCTCGAAGTAACTGCGGGCCTGGGCGCTGTTCTTCTGCTCCAACGCCACGTGGCCCAGATTGTGCAGGGTGGCGGCTTTGTCCATCCACGCGCCCCGTTCTTCCGAAAGCGCCAGGTCTTTCTCGTACCATTGCAGGGCTTCGTCAAAATCCCGGCGGGCATAGGCCACCGAGCCGAGATTGTTGTAACAGGTGCTGATCCCGGCTTCGTCGGCCATCTGCTGGAAGACGGCCAGGGCATTCTGATAGGCCCGGTGGGCATCGGCGAAACGTTCCATCCCTTCCAGGGCCAGCCCCATATTGTTGTGTGCGCTGGCCGTCAACTGGGGATTGTTCAAGCGCAGGGCAATGCGCAACGCCTTGCGCTGCTGCTCGATGGCCTTCTCGTAGTTGTTCATACTGAAATAGGCGCTGCCCAAATTAATGTAGGCCGTTGCCAACGAGCGCTGATCTCCCAATTGGGACACGGCCTCGAAGGCCAGCCAGAATTGGTCCAGAGCCGGGCGGGATTCATCCAAGACGCGCAGGGACGTGCCCAGGTCCGTGTGGACGTAGGCCATCTCTATCAACAGGTCCTTCTCGTCGAAGATGCGCAACGCCCGCTTCAACCAGTCGATGGCCGCTTCTACCTCTCCGGTGAAGAAGAGTTGACGGCCTATATTTGCCAGTAGCCAGGCGAAATCCCGCAGGTCGCCCAGCGCCAGGGCGGCCACCGCGCCAGATGCCAGCCAGCGCAAGATGCCCGGCGGATGACGCCAAAACGCATAGTGGGCTAGAGCCAGGGCGTACTCCCGCACCAGCAGCAGATCGCCCCGCACTTCGGGCGAATCCATCACGATTGCGGGCAGCCCCTCTTTTTCCAGCGGCTCCCGCACCAGGGCCAGCGCGGGCTGCCGCCAGATGCGCTCGATCCGTGTGCTCAGCCAGTCTGCGCCCAGGTGGATGTTGCCCCATTCCGGGTCGATTTCGTTCCAGCGCTGCAGGGGAATCTCCACGTAGCGCCGGGCATAGCGCAGATAGTAGACGGCGTGGCTGCGGTTCCAATCTTCGCCCAGCATGACCGCACCCTGGGCCAGGTAGCGACGCACCACCGGCTGCACCACAATGCGCTGGCTGAAGTTGTTCTCCTCCACCAGCGCCCGCTGAATGAGGGCTTGCAACGTCTCCTGAAATTCCTCTTGTGTGCCCAGATCGCCCCAGAAAAGCTCGCCCAGCGACGTGAAGGAGGCCCCACCGGCTGCGCTCACCAGCCGATCCAGTAGGGGACCGGCGTGGGGCCAAAAAGCGGCGAAGTTTTCCACGGCAAAGGCCGCGATTTCGGGCATGCTCAGGGCGTTGTTGTAAGTTGGCAGTTCGGCCAGCGCGCTGTTTAGCTCGCCCCACATGCCGTAGTCCACCAGCAGCCCCATGACCAGACGCATACTCAGCGCGCGCCCGCCTGTACGTGCGTATATCTCTTCCACGTGGCGCAGCGCAGTATCCTGCACAGAACGGGGCGCGCGCTGGCGCACAAACTCAACGCTTTCGGCCAGAGTAAGACCGCCCAATGAGAGGTGATGTTCCCCCACCAGCCCGACGATTTCTGGGTTGATGTTCCGGTCGATGAGCAGAATGCGCGAGCGCCCGCCGGATTCGTGCAGGTGGCCGATGATGTCCACCAGTGTGCGGATTTCATCGTCGGTGGCGCCGGACAGCTCGTCGAGAATCAACAAGCGGCGGCGGCGGTACAACTGTTCCAGAATGCCGATACCCCAGCGCTCTTTGCTGACACGGGTCAGAGTCGTGCCCAGCACTGTGTCCAGGGTACGCACAATGTCATAGAGGCGGAAACTGTCGCTGCCCGCCGTGCCCACCCAAATGACCCCATCGGGGAAGTGGTGGATGCAGTTCCACGCGGCTGCGGTGGCTAGAGTGCTCTTGCCGTTGCCCTGGCCGCCGCTGATGGCCAGGGCGGCCTGCCCGCTGTCGCCGGTCAGCCAGCCGCGCAGAGTAAGCAACTCCGCCGTGCGCCCGGTGAAACCGTTGAGACGATAGACGCCTAAATTGTGACGAATGATCGGCCCAATGGCCTGGTGTTTGGTGGGCATAAGAATTACCGGGTATTGGAAAGCGAAAGTACGATCACAGGATAGTCGCTGCGCGCGCTGATCTCATAATTCAGCGCCTGGGCCAGGGCTTGTCCCCCTTCCAGCGCGCCCAGGCCGACGCCTCCCTCGGGTGGGGAGAGTAGAATCAGGTCTGGGCGGATGCGCCGGGCCAGTTGGGTGATATTCACCGGACTTACCGTTTCCAGATAATCAATTTTCTCGATCAGCCCTTCGCGCACGGCCAAAGGATTGGGCGATGGGTCGCTGACCACCACACTGATATCCGGGTTTTTCTGAAGCTGACGCAGGGTCGCCGCGCCAATGCTTCCTGCTCCGATCAACCAGATGCGCATATTCTGCCTCCTTGCAGATTGTAGGTCGGACTGTCAGTCCGACCTACGGATCATACCCAACCGACTGTATTCAATAGCATAAAAAAGAGCAGAAGAACGCCAGCACACACCAGCCCAATGATCAGGCCGGAGCGAATCATATCCCGTCCTTCCACTGCGCCCGTCACCGCGATAAGAGTCATGCGGGCCGAACCGCTGGGCAGGGTGAAAGAGAGAGCCACGGCAAAAATCGTCGGGATGACCAGCCGCACCGGATCGGTGTCCGTGGCCTGGGCCAGGGTGATCAATACAGGCGTCAGGATCGCGCCCAGCGGCACATTGTTGATGAATTGGGTGATGGCAAAGGCCAGAAGGATGAGCGCGGCCAGGGCCAGGGCATAGGGCATCTGCTCCAGAGTAGGGGCCAGAATTTTGGCGAACCAGAGACTCGCACCGGTTTTGATCAGCGCATCGCCCAGGGTCAAGCCTGCACCGATGACAAAAAAGACACCCCAATTGACACCCCGCAGATCGTTCCAGTTGATGATATCTTCCAGGGAAAGCAGAGCGACTGCACCCACGGCTATGACCGCGCTGCTCAGCAGCGTGGGCGGCAGACGAAGGAATGTCTCCAGCGACGCGCCGGCCACCCAAAGAGTGACTGAAAGCAGAAGAACAACGACGATTTCCCGCTCCGGGTTGCTCAGCCGCCCCAAGCGGTCGATCTCCTGGGCCGCAGGTGCAATGTCGATGGTCAACCGGGGCAGTTGGAAAACGCGGGGCAGAAGCAGCCAGATGATCGGCAGCAGGAGCAGAACAATGGGCAGCCCATACTTCATCCAATCGATAAAACCGAACGGGCCATTCTGGGCCAGCAGACCGCTGGCAATGGCATTCTCGCCGCTGCCCATAATCGTGGCGATACCGCCAATGCTGGAACTGTAGCCAATCGCCAGCATCAGCACAATCAACGCTTTGCGCCCATCCTCAGGGCGAGGAAACTGCTGAGCAATGGTGATCGCTACGGGGATCAGCACGGCCGCGGTGGCCGTGTTCAGCACAAACATACTCAGCCCGCCGGTGATGAGCATCAGCCCCAGCAACAGAAACTCGAAGCGGCCCCGGCTGAGCAGGATGGCGTAGAGAGCCAGGCGGCGGGTTAGCCCGTGCTTGCGCAGCGCTTCGGCCAGAAAGAGGCTGCCCAGAATCAGAAAGACGACGGGCGTGCCAAACGGCGCAAAGGCATTGTTGACGGTGTCGATGTTGAGGGCGATCTGCATGACTGGCACCAACAGTGCGGCGATGGGCAGGGGCGCGGGTTCCAGGGCCAGAATCGTGCCGGTGAAGACGAACAAAGCCAGCGCCCGGTGGCCCGCATCGCTCAATCCCTCTGGCGTGGGCAGAAGCAGCACCAGCCCGGTCAACCCCAGCACAATCAGCAGTTTGCGCAGGTCGAAGACTTTGCGCACGCTGGCCTGGAGAGGCTGTTGCAAAATTTCCAGCGGTGTCACCCGGCGCTGGATGCGCCGTTTGCTGGCGACGGTGCGGGTGGCGGCCCGCTCGCGGATGGCCTGTTCATCCCGGGGCGGGGGGACTAGCGGCGGCAGATGGCCCGGCGTCTCGTCGTCGGGACGGGGTGGCCGGGGTCGCTGTCCCCCCAGCGTCACCTGGCGGGGGAGGGATGATTTGAGTCGGGAGCGTTGATAGGCCATTGTAGATGCAAAGAGGGACGCAGATTTTCATGATCTGAAGGGATCAGCGCTGATCTGCGTGAAAATCGATTAAATCTGCGTCCGCTTGTGGTCGCTTGAGCAGTCACGGTCACGGACAGAGACGCAGTCCTTCCAGGGCCGGTGGCGTTTCGGGATCGATCTCCAGAGATTTGAGCAGCCAGACGCGCGCTTTGTCACATTCCTGGGGCTTTTTGTAGATGTAGGCCAACCCTAGCGAGTAATAATACTCGATGCGCGACTCGTCGCCCAGAATGGAGACGGCCTTTTCCAGCGTGGGCGCGGCTTCCTCGTAGTTGCGCCGAGAATAATAGGCCATGCCCAAGTGGGCCAGAGCCGGGCCGTATTCGCCGTCCAGTTCCACAGCTTTGCGCAGCTCGCGCTGGGCCTGCAGGGTGTCGCCGCTCAGATAGAGTCCCCAGCCCAGCGCGTCCAGAGTCACCGCCGTGGGTGCGACATCGACCGCGGCTTGGTAACTGGCAAGCGCCTGCTCCCAATCGTTCAGCGCCTGGTATTGGCGGCCCAGTTCGATGTACAGGTCTGGCTGGTTGGGCGCGACAGCGATGGCCTGGCGGAAAATGTCGATGGCCCGCTCGTAGTCGCCCTGCAATTCGTAGAGGACGGCCTGGTTGCGCAGAGCCAGCACGTGTTTGGGGTCGATGGCCAGGGCCTGGTCGATGTAGGCCTGCGCACGCGACCAGTTGCCCACGTCACTATAAATCTCGCCCAGAATCGCCAGCGTCGTCGGATTTTCCGGCTGCAGGTCCAGCGCGTCAAAGGCGGCGTTGATGGCTTCTTCGTACTTGCCCTGCCAGTCCAGGCTGCGCGCATAGATATTGAGCGCGGCCACGTCTTCCGGGTTGACTTTCACGGCCTGGGCCGCCAGTGCATAGGCCTGGGTGATGCGCCGATCCGTCATATAAATCTCGGCCTGGGCCACCAGCGGGTCGGCGTTGTCCGGCTCCAGTTGGGCCGCCCGTTGATAGGCGGCGATGGCGGCCGGGTAATTCCCAACCCCCCGCTGGATTTCGGCTTCGGCTTGCCAGGAGAGCGCGCTGCGCGTGGGCGTGGGCGTGGGTTGCAGGGGCTGGTTCACCAGCCACTCCGGTTGGCGGGCGTAGAGATAGGAGCCGATGAAGCCCAGAATGGCGATCCACCAGAACCAGTTTCGATTTTTGGGGCGGCGAGGTTTGTAGTCGCGGTCGAGATACATAACGGGATTATAGCACAGGCGGGGGAGGAAGGGATGATGGGATGAAGGGATGAGTGGGTTCGCTATTCGCCATTCCCGAACACAACCCCGCCAATCGTCACCGCCGACGTGTCCGCCTCGTCCGCGGGGCAGGAATCGTAGGCCAGCCGCTCTCCCCGCACGCCCTCGCCCAAGATTGCCAGCGTCAAATAGCCCGGCGTTACCCCGCACACATTGTGCCTGTCCTGCGCGCCGCGGACGGCCTGGTAGAGGCCCTCCCCATCGCCGGCGGCCAGCCGTTCTACCACTTCGTCGTCCGCGGCGCGCAGACGGGCCCGGGTTGCGTGGGTCAAGGGTTGGCCGCCAAAGACCGGTCCCACGTGGGCCAGGTCGCCGGAAGCCACCACCAGCGTGCGCCGTCCAGCCATGTGACGCCGCATTGTTTCCATAAAGCGCTGGATGCGGCCATCCGCTGTGGGTCCCCGCGGGTCCCCAAAGAAGCGGTGCAGCCCACCCACCAGCACCGGCACCAGCGCCACCGGTCTGCCGCGCCGGGCGTATTGCAGCCAGACCGCCACCAGTTCCAACGAATGTTCGCGCAGATGGCGCAACTCCCCGGCGTAGGCAGCCTCCTCTCCCACAGCCTGGGTCAGATCGTCCACCACAGCCGTGGCTGTGGGCAGCACGCCGAAAGGGGTGGCGTAGCTCTGGCGGGTGAGGGTGAAGAGATCGTCGCCGTGGTGGTCCGTGCCGATGAGGACGACCAGCTCTGCGGCCTGGGCTGCTTCCGCCGCGGCCTGCCACGTGCGGGCATAGACCGGCCCGCCTCTGGTGTAATCGATGTGGGGGCTGAAGACGCCGCTCACCTCCTGACGCAGGGCAGAGCCGTTGCGTCTGGCCCAGTCATCCACCCCCCGCGGGCCGACGGGTGCGGTCAGGTAGCCGTCCAGCACCCGGATCAACGCCTCCGGCTCGTCGGGATAGGCCAGCCCCGCGTGGGAAGCGGGGCGGGCGGGCAACATCCGATAGTCGGCAATTTTGCGGGCCAGAGCTGCGGCGGAACGTTCGTTTTCCAGCAGACAGGCTTCGTCCAGCGCGTCGAGAATCTGGCGCACAGTCACCGGGTCGAGTACGAGTTGGTAGCGTTGGGCCAGTGTGCGGCTCAAGGCGACGGCGTCGGCCTGGCTGCCATCGCACAGGGCCAGCAGCGGGCCGAAGGTTTGGGGCACAAGCAACGAATCTTCTCTCAATTCCAGGGGATCGGCCAGCAGATAGTAGACGTGGCCGTTCTGCCGCTGGGGGCGCACATCCACAGCCCGCAGTTTGGGGAAGCGCAGGTGAGAGGAGAAGGTAGTTGGGGTCATTCGTATGGCGAATCCGTTTGCGAAGTTTGGCTGGCAAAGCCGTGAAACGTGAAACGTGAAACGTGAGATCAACCGGACCTTCTCACGTCTCACATTTCACGTCTGTACAACTCAATCAGCAGAGAGCGTTCGGGCATATAGGGGTGGACGAGAACCAGTACAACACTGCCCGGCTCCAGCGTGCGGCGGGCTTCGATGTGGCGTTGGCGGCGCACCGCGTTGCGCTGTTGGAAGGGCTGGTAGTGATGCTGAAAGACGTAATCCACCCGGTATTCGGCAAAGGTGACCCCGCGGCGAATGACTTGCCCGTGCAGGAGAATGCCGTGGCGCAGAATCGAGCGGAAGTGGATGATACGCCAGACCAGCAGCGGCCCGCCCAGGAGTGTGATGGCGAGAGTCACGCCCAGAATCGTCAGCGCCTCTGGGCCAGAGAAGACGATGCGCCCAAAGCCTACAGGCAGATAGCCCAGCCCCAGGGCAAAGAAGGCCACCAGCCAAATCCCGGCCAGCAGCGGCCCACTGACTACCACCGGCAGGTCCAGGGAAAGGAGGCGGAGCAGAGAAAGTCGGTTTTCGTCTGCGCTTAACGACGGTTTGATGACACTCATCGGATGCCCCTACCGTTTTTGGCTCGTAACTGCTCAGGACTAGCGCTGGTTGAGTAGGCTGGGGCAGTAT
>JACQGT010000689.1 GCA_016199425.1 Chloroflexota bacterium | reverse complement strand
TTGCGCGCACCCTTGCGGGTGACATTGCTCACCGAGCGCCCGTTGCGCAGATCGCTAACGACGTAATAATTCACACCGTTGCGGTTCTCGCTGTTAACGATCTCCACGCCTACCTGGGGCAGGTAGAAAGGATCGCTTGCCTCTGCGCTTTCGGTCACTGTCGTTGCAGTCATCGCTGATGGCGCGTCAGCCCCCGTGTCATTGCTGCGCCCCCGGCGACGGCGGCGACTGTTGCTGTTGCTCTCGTTCGCTGGCGTCGGTTCAATCGTTCCGATTAGACTGATTGCCTCGGCTGGCGCGCCCCGGTTAATCCCGGCATTTTCCAGCACCAGCGCCACAATCTCATCCCGCACGGCCAGACTGGTCTCCGCATCGTTGCGCACGTAGAATTTGGAGGCGTCCAGACAATAGGGCTTTTCGTCGCCCTCGTCCACGCTGACACGCAGTACCTGTGCGCTGTCGCTCTGGACTGTCTCAAAGCGCACCTCCAGTTGGGGCTGCAAGCGTTCGACAATAGCCGCCTGTAGCTCTTTCTGCACTACTTTGCTGTTGGGCAGGCCCTTCACCTCCCCCTTGCGCGCGCTGGCACCCACATAGACCACACCGCCGTCGGTGTTGGCAAAGGCGCACAGATCGGCCAGCACAGCCGCCTGCCGCCCGCCGCGCACGGCGACCGTCTCGTGGAAGCTCTGCACCTGATTTGGCCCTTCGTTGCGGGCTACAGCCAGATGATCGATGGGCTTGTCTTTGGGGCGATAGGCCCGGGTGCGGTCAAAGTTGTCGCTGCGCAGCAGTTCAGCGATGGCCTCAAAGCTGGCTTCGGGCAGGAGCAGCTCGATCACCCGCTCACCGATGCCCAAGCGCTTGGGGTTCTTGGGGTCGCCGATCAGCCGGTGTGCATCGCTGCCCTGCAGGGCGTGCATCCTGCGGGGATATTCGGGCTTTGTGCCGTCGAAGAAGCGGGCCGTGCTGCTGCGGCTGCGACTCTCCAAATCGGTCACTTCCAGCGCGACCAGATTCTCGTTCTGGGTGTAGGCAATTTTGGTCTGCCCGCCAAAGGGGAAATTGCGCATAGCCACGCCGTGGGTGCTGTTGGCGTGGGCGGCAATTGCCAGCCCGCCCGCTTCGGTGATAACCTGATAGGCGGTCAGCACGTCGGTGGTGGCCCCAGTCTCTGTACTGCCGATGTCCAGCTTCTCCGCCGGGACGTTCAGATTCAGCAGAATGTATTCCAGATGGCGCACGCTCGTCTCTGGCGGGAAGATGCCGAGGATGTGAAAGCCAAAGGTGGCGGTAAATTCAAAACCAGGCAGGACGAGAATTTTGTTGGCAAGGGTACGCCATTCGTCCAGACGGCTCTTCTCCTCGTCGGTCAGCCTTTTCTGTTCTTCCAGGCGGGCCAACCATTCGATCTCCCGGCGGATAGCCGCCACGCCAGCCACAGTGTTGTGGTCGGTGATGGCTACGATGTCCAGTTCTTTCTCACCGGCCTGGCGCAGCCACTCCAGATAGCTGACTTTGGGTTCTTCGTAGTCGCCGGAGGCGGGAGTATGCAAGTGCATATCCGCCTTGAACCAGCGCAATTTGGCGGGATCCTTGGGTGGGTCCTGACGGGGTGGTGGGGGGGTAGGGCTATTGGGTGTTTTTCTTCTTCTGCTCACGAAACCGTTCCATTTCTGAAAATTCAATGGGAGCGGCTGGCTGCGGGCAGACCCAGGCGGTCAAGCTGAAACAAAGGACCATCAAAAAGCACGCAGCGCAAAGGGCCACGGCAAATCAACTGGTGGCGCACCGTCCCGCCCAATCAACAAAAGTGTGGCAAAAGACGTTTCGGATCGCCGCTGTTCATCCTGCGCCTGGACCTGCAAATGTCCAGTCCGCACAAGTAGTAGTCCGCAGTCACCTGTCCAAAGTCCTGTGTCGGGCCTGGTAGCAGCGCGATCTACTGACAATTGTTCGATGGCAAATCCACCGAACGAAATGGATTGTACGTCAGTTGTCAAGAAAATAGCAAGTTTTGCTTGGGCTGAAATTGGAGTATACTTGTAGTCAGTGATTGGGTGAGCAGTCGCCCGTATTGGATCATTGGATGAGCCGAGAGGTCAGAAGAATGATGACACCTACGCTGGACAGTATTTTGCAGCTCAGTATCGCAGAACGTATTCAACTCGTGGAAGATATTTGGGATAGTATTGTGGCCGCGCCAGACAGGATACCGATAACCCAGGCGCAGCGCGCGGAACTGGATCGTCGGCTGCAGGAGCATCGGTTGCATCCAGAAACAAGCGTTTCCTGACAGGATGCAAAACGAAACATACGGAGTCACGCTACGCATTGATGCAGGTGGGTTGGGATCGGGGCGCGTGCGTGCGGGGAAATCTGATTTACGTGACCCTGCAAGGGCGCGAAGTGGTGATTGAGTATGACGGCATTGAATACGGAATCGCTGACGATCTGGTCAGGCTCGGCATTCCCCGCCAGCAGATCGTCCTGGCATTTCTTCCGCAGCCCAAGCAAACTCAATCGAACGGACTGAAGGCTCATCTGTCGCCCGAAACTGCCTGAAGCGCCAGGACTATAACCCCCTCTCTACGCCGCTACCCAATGTGGCTGGCTGAGTTCTTGCCCTGTCTTATGGGGTAATTCCTGTGGACTCAGCGCATGGACCAGTTCAAAACCGTCGTCCAATTCATCCCACCAGACAGCGTAGCCGTGTGGCTCAATCGTCCAGCGCAAACGCTGCTGCGGCGTTGCCTGCGCCAGCCAGTCCAGCCATTTGATTCGTCGAAAGGGCAGGCCAAGCAAGCGTTCATCGCTAAGTTCGATGAACAGCATTTCACCCTCAAAGCGTACGGTTCGGATCTCTGCTTCCAGGATTTCATTTTTTGCCGAAATGCTCATTCCACATCTCCCATAACTCATCCCTGTGTTCGCTCGTCAGTCGAAGAATTCTGTTAAGTTCAGGCCGACTGTACCTCCGGTTGTACTGCGCTTCGATAGAGGCCAACCAGACTTTGGCTACATTCCCGCCGCGTTTGACGTGTACGTGAGGCGGCTCATTCTCATCGGAGGAGTAGAATTGAAACAGGTAACCTTCGATCTGTCGTGATGGCATTCTGGTATTCTCGCGATTACAGCATTCGTTTTAGCCAGCATACTCAATCTTCGCCACGCCATCCTCTTCCCTCTGGGCTGGCAACTCCGCGCTGACAACGCCGTTGCCTGCGCCGTGCGTCTGCGCCAACGCCAGGGCTGGCTGAACCGGCGGCAGGGCTTCGTCCAACGCCGCGGCCAGCACTTCGTCTACGGTATCCACCAGAATAAAGCGCATCCCCTTCCGCACGTTTTCCGGCACATCTTCCAGATCGGCCTCGTTGCGCTTGGGCAGAATGATTGTATCCAGCCCCAGGCGGGCCGCGGCCAAGACTTTCTCCTTTAGCCCACCGATGGGCAACACTTTGCCGCGCAGGGTGATCTCGCCGGTCATGCCGATGTTGGACTTGACCGGGCGGCGGGTGAGCAGACTCGCCAGGGCAGTGACCATTGTAATCCCCGCGCTGGGGCCATCTTTGGGGATAGCGCCGGCGGGGATGTGCAGGTGAAGGTCCACATCCTCGAAGAATTGGGGATCGATGCCCAGCGCCTGAGCCCGGCTGCGCACGTAGCTCAGCGCGGCCTGCGCGCTCTCTTTCATCACATCCCCCAACTGGCCGGTGAGAAGGAAGCCCTTCTTGCCCGGCATTTTCGTGGCCTCGAAGAAGAGCACATCGCCCCCGGTCATCGTCCACGCCACGCCCACGGCCACGCCAGGGATGCGCAGTCGCTCGGTCACCTCCTCGGCCTGGAATTTGCGCTTGCTCAGGTAGAGGGGCAGGTCCGCCGCCTCTACGGTCACATTGTGCTGAATCTCCTCGGCAGCCACTTTGGCGGCAATTTTGCGGCAGACTTTGCCGATCTCCCGCTCCATATGGCGCACGCCCGCTTCTCGCGTGTAGCCCTGGACAATCTCGCGCAGGGCCGCTTCGCTGATAGTGACTTCGTTTTCCCGCAGCCCGTTCTCTTTGATCTGTCTCGGCACCAGATAGCCCTGGGCGATCTTCACCTTCTCGTCTTCGGTGTAGCTGCTCAGTTGGATGATCTCCATCCGGTCGCGCATAGGGCCAGGGATGGTATCCAGCACATTAGCGGTGGTGACAAACATCACCTGACTCAGGTCGAAGGGTACGTCCAGGTAGTGGTCACGGAACTCCCGGTTCTGTTCCGGGT
>JACQGT010000688.1 GCA_016199425.1 Chloroflexota bacterium | reverse complement strand
TGCTGGTGCGCTGCGAAGACGGGCATCTGGAAACGCGGCCCATCGCCGGCACCCGCCCGCGTGGGCGGACCGACGCGGACGACGCACGGCTGGCTGAGCAGATGCGGCGCAGCCCCAAGGAACGCGCTGAGCACCTGATGCTGGTGGACCTGGGGCGCAACGATCTGGGCCGAGTCTGCGAGTACGGCTCGGTGACGGTGCCGGTGATGATGCAGGTGGAGCGTTACAGCCACGTGATGCACATTGTCAGCGACGTGCGCGGGCGTATCCAGCCCCAGCACGACGCCATCAGCCTGCTCAAAGCCACCTTCCCGGCGGGGACGGTCAGCGGCGCGCCCAAAGTGCGGGCGATGGAGATTATCGAGGAGTTGGAGGGAACGCGCCGTGGGCTTTACGCAGGCGCGGTGGGCTACATCGACTACGACGGCACAATGGACACCTGCATCGCCATCCGCACGATTGTCATGCAGGGCAAGACGTGCCACTTGCAGGCTGGCGGCGGCGTCGTCGCCGACAGCGATCCAACGCTGGAATACAACGAAAGTTGGAACAAAGCCCGGGCCCTGGCCGCGGCGGTGGATGAGGCGGAAAAAGGATTGTGAGATGATGCGGATGTTCAGCATCTCGTCGCCAGGGCTAGCGCCGGTTGAGTAGACTGGGGTTGTTTACAGCCGTATCGAAACCAAGCGGGTAGATCCAGACCGATACACCCGTTCGCTTGATTTCGATACGCCTCGAAGACTCGGCTACTCAATCTGCGCTCACTGACCTGGTAGTCCGGTACCCACGATACACGAGGAAAAGAATCAATGACTACCAACACACGCAAACGCATTTTGACCGGCGACCGGCCCACAGGCAAGCTACACCTGGGCCATTACGTGGGCAGCCATCGCCACCGGCTGCGCTTTCAGGACGAGTACGAGTGCTTTTTCATCATCGCCGATCTGCATATGCTGACGACGAAGCCCAGTAAAGAGGACATCTACGCTATCGGCGAGAATGCCCGCCAGATTGTGCTGGACCATCTGGGGATCGGCATCGACCCGGCGAAGGTGACTTTTTACCTGCAATCGGCGGTACACGAAATCTACGAACTGCAATTGCTTCTCAGCGGGCTGGTGACAGTGGAACGGCTGCAACAATTGCCCACCATCAAAGATATGGCCGCCGCGGCCCATCTGGAGCAGATGCCCTACAATCTCCTCGGCTATCCGGTGCTGCAATCCGCGGACATTCTGATGCCCCGGGCCCATCTGGTGCCGGTGGGCAAGGACAACGAGAGCCACGTGGAGATCACCCGGCAGATCGCCCGCCGTTTCAACAATCTCTACGGCGAGGTCTTCCCGGAGCCGGACGCCTACGTAGAGGGTGGCACCCTCGTGGGCACCGACGGCCAGGCCAAAATGAGTAAGAGTCTGGGCAACGCCATCCTGCTCAGCGACGACAGCCGGGCGGTGAAGAAGCAGGTGATGAGTATGTACACAGATCCCAACCGCATTTCCGCCGACATTCCCGGCAATGTGGAGGGCAATCCAGTCTTCGCCTATCACGACATCTTCAACCCGAATGGGGCCGAAGTACACGACCTGAAAGAGCGCTACCGGGCCGGTCGGGTCGGCGATGTGGAGGTGAAGGAGAAGCTCTTTGTGGCCCTGGAAAACTTCCTGAATCCCATCCGGGAGCGCCGGGCGTACTACGAAGCACAGACCGGTTACGTGGACGAGCTGCTCTACGAGGGCACCCTGCGCGCCCAGGAAGAGGCCCAGGCCACCCTCATCGAAGTCAAGAAAGCGATGGGGTTGACAGGGGTGTGGAATCGGATTCGCCGGGCCGTGGAGAAACGACAGAAGAAGATGGGATGATGGGATGATGGGATTCTGGCGAGTGGTGCATTATCTCATCATCCCATCATCGGCCCTCCCCACCTACGATCATCTGTGGAACAATAATCTAACCGGAGGATCGATCCTATGATCGCAGTCATCGACAATTACGACAGTTTCACCTACAATTTAGTACAATTCCTGGGCGAGATTGTGCAAAAGCCGCCTTTCAGCCACGGGGAGTACGCAATCCGGGTCTGGCGCAACGATGCCATCGACGTGGAAGCGTTGGCCGACCTGCGCCCCAGCCACGTGATTATCAGCCCTGGCCCCGGCACGCCGGAGCAGGACAGCGGCATCAGCAACGACGTCATCCGTGTGCTGGGCGAGATGACGCCGATTCTGGGCGTCTGCTTGGGCCAGCAGTGCATCGGCCACGTCTTCGGCGGGAAGGTGGTGCGCGCCCCCCGGCTGATGCACGGAAAGGTCAGCCCCATCCATCACAAAGGCGTGGGCATTTTCAAAGGGCTGCCCAACCCCTTCACCGCCACCCGCTACCACAGCCTGATTGTGGAGGAACCCCTGCCCGCGGCGCTGGAGGCCACCGCCTTCACCACCGAGGGCGAACTGATGGGTCTGCGCCACCGCACAAAGCCCATCTACGGCGTGCAGTTTCACCCGGAGAGTATTCTGACCGAGCACGGACACGATCTGTTGCGAAACTTTTTGAAAGTGTGAAGAATGTATTGCGTATTTCGTATTGCGTAAGTAGTGACGATTGAGGGACAGGTCGTATTTGAGGGTAGTGGAGCGCTGTCAGCTTTTGCGCCCTACACATCTGAGTCGATTGCAGAAACGTCGCCCCCCACCTACGCAATACTCCGTACGAGCGCAAGATCGACGTCTCGTGCGTTAGTTGTGGCATGTGACCATCTG
>JACQGT010000672.1 GCA_016199425.1 Chloroflexota bacterium | reverse complement strand
ACCTGGACACGCTCAGCCCGGAGGAGACCAAGCGCTTCATGCACCACTACAACTTCCCGCCGTTCTCGGTCGGGGAGGCGCGGCGCATGGGGTCGCCGGGGCGCCGGGAGATCGGCCACGGCGCGCTGGCGGAACGGGCGCTGGCAGTGGTGATTCCCGAAGATTTCCCCTACACCCTGCGTCTGGTGAGCGAAGCGGTGAGCAGCAACGGCTCCACCAGCATGGCTTCGGTCTGCGGCAGCACCCTGGCTCTGATGGACGCCGGCGTGCCGATTGATGCACCCGTGGCCGGTATCGCGATGGGTCTGGTGCAGGACAGCGATTCTGACAAATACGCGGTCCTCACCGACATCCAGGGATTGGAAGATCACCTGGGCGATATGGACTTCAAAGTGGCAGGCAGCGAGCACGGCATCACTGCTTTGCAGATGGACTTGAAAATTAAAGGACTGGACTTCGACATTCTGCGCCAGGCGCTGGAGCAGGCCCGCATCGGGCGGCTCTTTATCCTGGGCAAGATGCTGGAAGTGCTGCCGGAGTCCCGGGAGGCGCTGAGTCCTCACGCCCCCCGCATCCTTACAGTCAACATCGACCCGGAGAAGATCGGCAAGATCATCGGCCCCGGCGGCAAGACCATTCGTGGGATGCAGGACAAATACCAGGTCAAGATCGACGTGGACGAAGACGGTACTGTCTACATCTCTGGCTTGAACGGGGAATTGGCCGAGCAGGCCAGGGTAGAGATCGAGTCGATGACCGAAGAGGTACAGGTGGGCAAAATCTACACCGGCCAGGTTGTGCGGGTGGAAGCCTACGGTGCTTTTGTCAATCTGCTGCCCGGCATCGACGGCCTGGTACACATCAGCCAGTTGGCCGACTACCGGGTGAACAACGTGGAAGAGATCGCCAACGTGGGCGACGAGCTGACCACAATGGTCATTGACGTAGACCCGACGGGCAAAGTGCGCCTGAGCCGTCAGGCCGTGCTGGAAGGCTGGAGCGCCGAAGAAGCCCGGGAACGGGATCGGGGCGGCAGCCGGGGCGGCGGTGGAGACCGGGGCGGTGATCGTGGCGGTGATCGTGGCGGTGATCGTGGCGGGCGCGGTGGAGATCGGGGCGGTAACCGGGGCGGTGGCGACCGTCGAGGCGGCCGCTACTAGGCCCAAAGTAGAGCGTAGGTGTGTAGGTGCGACGCACTCTGCGCCTGTATCAGTAGTCCGCAGTCATTAGTCCGCAGTCCTGAGTCAGGCTTGGCAGCATTGCGGTTTACTGTGTATAGTTACGACCAAACATCTGCTGGTGCAGCCATTATTTGATGGACCATCAGCGGATTGTAAGACGCCGGAGCCTTTAACAGGCTCTGGCGTCTTGACTTTTGCGGGAAATGGTAGTATTTCTGTACTGTGCAATTGTTCCATGGAACAATTGCTCTTATCCTTTGCAAAGGTTGTCCCTGTGATCGAACAAACCAGAAGCTCCGACGCCGATGCGACGGCAGACCAATGGTCTGCTACCGACGAGGGCTGGTCTGCTGATCGGCTTGTTGAGCAGCCAGCGCCATCCACGGGGAGAGTGGCTGGCATTGGGCAGACCGCTTCGTGGATTGGTACGGTCGTCAAAGAGGTGCTACAGGTGGTAGTGCCGGCGATTCTGCTGGCTCTGGCTATCCACATCTTTCTGGCCCAGGCGACAGTAGTCTATGGCCAGAGTATGCAGCCCAATTTGCAGCCCGCCGAGCGTCTGGTGATCGAGAAGGTCTCCTACTATTTTGGCACACCTCAGCGCAGCGATATCGTTGTGGTGGATCTGCCCCAAATGTCCGATCTGCTGATCAAACGAGTGGTAGGGCTGCCCGGCGAAAGTGTGGAGATTCGCCGGGGTGTGGTTCTCATCGACGGAGAGGTCATCGACCAATCTTTCGTCCTGTTGCCCGGTGGCACAACCTACGGCCCTATCACTCTGGAAGCGGACTCCTATTTTGTCATGGGGGACAATCGCAACAACAGCAACGATAGCCGCGCCTTTGGCCCCATACACCGCGACGAGATTGCCGGGAAGGCGTGGATGCGCTACTGGCCGCTCAATCGGTTCACACTCTTCGACTGATCCCACTCTACAGCCAGGAGAAGAAAAGAACGCAGATTTTTGTGATCTGGATCGATCTGCGCTGATTGCAACGTATGACATCCAAACGCTGGAGTTCGACAACCAAAATCATCGTGGCCTCACTGCTGGCACTGCTGGCGTTGGGTTTGTTGATCACCTTCCGGGCGATGATCCGCCCAACAATCGTTGCGCTGCTCCTTACTTTCATCCTGCACCAGCCGGTCAATTGGGTGCAGGGACGTACAGGCTGGAGCCGGGGTGCTTCGGTCAGCGCGGTCTATCTTTTTCTGATTCTGCTGCTAATTCTCACGCCAGTCGCTTTTCTGCCCAGCCTGGTGGAGTCTCTGCAATCCCTAAGCGCAGCTCTCGGCACGCTGGTTGAAAACCTGCAATCCGCCGCGCTCGGCCCCCTCCTCCAATTTGGTGATTATCAACTGAGCGTCGATAGTCTGCTGCAACAGGTAGGCACGCTCATCCAGGACGTACTCTCGCCGGCGGCCGCAGGTGCGCTGGGTTTTGCCCTCGGCTTGACGACTACTGTGCTGAGTACGGTGTATGTGTTGGTGCTGGGTTTCTGGCTTCTGAAGGATATCCACATTCTGCAACGCACGATCCTGAACACCGTCCCCGTCGAATATCGGGAGGACGTGCGCCGCTT
>JACQGT010000671.1 GCA_016199425.1 Chloroflexota bacterium | reverse complement strand
GCAGTGGTCAGTGAGCAGTCAATGTCATTAAGTTAAGAACGCAAACGCTAATTTGCTGCGGAGGGAGCATCCTCAGATGCGGGTCCACAGCGGTAGAGCCGCATCTGAGGATGCTCCCTCCACGCTTAACTTAACGGCATTGAGTGAGCAGTTATCAGTGAGCGTTCGTGCAGTGCCGGGGACTTTTTCAGGGTAGGGCGTTGAATACCAGTATGGCTTGTCCTTTCCGGTGTGGTACAATGGCCAGTCGAACGATTCTCCGTTGCGATGAGGTGGCCGATGGACTTACTGGTGCGTGGATGCAGCCAATTGGGGTTGACACTTTCCGAGGCGCAGGTCGGACAATTTCGTCTCTATTTTGATCTGCTGGCCGAGTGGAATCAGAAGATCAATTTGACGGCGATTGACGACGCGGCCGGTGTGCAAACCAAACACTTTTTGGACTGTCTGACCGGATTGCCGCTGATCCGCGAGGAGATGGGCAAGGCAGCCAGACTCTCCCGATCCGTGCGCGCCATTGATGTGGGCGCGGGGGCTGGCTTCCCAGGGCTGCCGTTGAAGATTGTCTGGCCGGAACTCAAGCTGGTTCTGCTGGACGGCACAGGCAAGAAAGTGCGCTTTCTCCAAGAGGTCGTCTCGGCGTTGAAGCTGTCGCAGGTGGATGTGGTGCAGGGACGGGCGGAAGAACTCGGCCACAGCGACGCCTACCGCGGCCAGTTTGATCTGGTGATGGCCCGTGCCGTGGCCCGTTTGAATACCCTCGTCGAGTATCTCCTGCCCTTCGCCCGGCAGGAGGGGTATGTGATCGCCTACAAAGGGCCAGGCGCGGCAGAGGAGTTTGTGGAAGCGCGCAAGGCCATCGATCTGCTGGGGGGCGAGGTAGTTCGTTTTGCGCCCGTGGAAGTGCCTTTGCTGGAAGAAGAACGCCGCATCCTTTTGATCAAAAAGCAGCGGCGCACACCTCCCCAATATCCCCGGGGCCAGGGCCTGCCCCGCAAACAGCCGATCGTCTAGTGACGCGTCAAACCTGATTTGATAGGTAGGGACGCTGCTTGCTGCGCCCGACACACAGCGGGCGCAGCAAGCAGCGCCCCTACAGTCTTATCGGTTGACAGGCTAAATAGCTACTCCTTACCCTAAATAGTAGGTCATGTGCTGGAAGTGGATGACCGGATCGATATATTCCACCCGCACGTGGCTGGGCACGGTGAGGGTGATAGGCGCATAACAGAGAATGCTGGTCAGACCCGCCTCGACGAGTTGATCTGCTACCCGCTGGGCCGCAGCGGTGGGCACGGCGATGACCGCAATCTGAGCGTTGGTCTCCTCCAACCGCCGGGCCAGATGAGCAAAGTCGTCCACATGCACAGGCCCCATCTGCCGCCCGATCTTCTCTGGGTCCTCATCAAAGATGGCAACAATGCGAAACCCCCGGCTTTCAAAACCGGCGTAGTTGGCAATCGCATTGCCCAGTGAGCCGGCTCCGACCAGTATCACAGGCCAAATTCGATCCACATTCAAAATTTTCTGCAATTGGTTGCAGAGAAATGTGATATTGTAGCCCGTTCCCTGTTTGCCAAATTCGCCAAAATGGCTCAGGTCTTTGCGAATCTGCGCTGAACTGATGCCCAGGTGTTCGCCCAATTCCTGGCTGGAGGTTACATCGCGCCCGTCATCGGCCAGCAGACGCAGGGTGCGCAAATAGACCGGTAGACGGCCAATCACAATATCGGGGATTTCTTTGTTGTTCCATTTGTTCACAGTGGGTGCGGCTTTCATCGAACGTAGCTGCCATACTCAATCGACCACTTCACGCTGAACGAGATATTTTTGTATCAACGGACGAGTCGCAATGATCTATGGTGCATTTTATCACAAACAATCTGTCAGGAGCAACCACCTCTCAAACTGTGCTATACTATTGGGAGTTCAGCACTATTGGGAGTTCAGCCGCCCACGTCGGTGGGTTGTCTTCCTATGCGGTGAGGATTGGTATGTCTTCAGCCCCTGCACTCCGCCCTGCCGTTGAATCGATGGCCCTCGCAACCTCGCGCCATCACGCACTGCGTGATTTTACGCTCCACTTTTTCGCCGCCTTTGGCGCACAGATCACCCAGCGCGACAGTGACAGCGCGGTCTGGGTCGATCTGCCCGAAACGCTGGCAACCCACTTTGGCAAACCGGGGCTGCACCTGACCTTCCAAAACGGCGAAACGACTCCTCACACCGATCTGGTGGCCTATGGCAGCCGTCTCTTTGATCAGATGATGGACTTTCTGGAGCGGCGCGGCGGTGTGACACTTCTGCAACTGCCTCGCCAGCATCAGGGCGCAGATCAGCTTCTGCGCGCCATCCAACCCCGCAACGTCGCCGTCCTGGGGCTGAAATTGGAGGAGCAGCAGCACAGGCTCTTTGTCTTCAATTGGCACATCACCTACCGCTCCGATGATAAACGAGAGGAACTCTATCCGGTCGTCTTGGACAGCGACGGCCAGCGGGTCGCGCTGGCGGATGAAGACGAAAAGGGTCTGGTCTTACAGAAATTGCTTATCGATGGCGAGCCGCTGCCTGTGGAAAACGACGAGCAGGGCGCGCCGGCATCCGTGCGTCTGCCCCCGATGACCCATCTCAACCGTCTGGCCGAAAGCGCCCGTAAATATGCGCTCTATCACGCGGATGTGCGCTGTGTAACCTTCGAAGCAGATATCCTGCCCCGGCTGCACAAAGTGCTCTCGAGGTTGACCAGCTATTACGAACAGCAGATCGGCGAAGTCTACGACAGCCACGACCCACAAGGCGAGAAACGCCGGGTGTTGGAGGACGATCTGCAACGCAAAATTGGCGAGGAGATCGAAAATCATCGCCTGCGCGTCCAGGTGGAGCTCTTCAGCTACGCCATTTTGCACACACCCACGGCCGTCGCTAACATCACTCTGGGCGATGGCAAACAGAGTGTGATGGTGCAGATCTCCCGCAATCTCTACACGGGGGTCTTGTCCCGTCCAACCTGCCACGCCTGTGGAGACGAGATTGCCGCCCTTGTGTTGGACAGAGCCGGCCACGTGCTGTGTGAAGAGTGCCTGCGTCAGTGCGCCGGCTGTCGGGAGATTCTGTGTGACCGCTGCGGGCTGCATGGCTGCCCTGTCTGCGCCGAGCAACTGTGCGAAGAATGCAGCCGCTACTGCTGGTCGTGCGGACTGCGCGCCTGCGCCGAGCATAGCAGCCCTTGCCCAGTCTGCACCGACGACGTATGCCACGCCTGCCAGGAGGAATGCGCGGCATGTGGGATACGCCAATGCCGCGCCCATCTGCGCATGGATGGGGTGACGGGGGATCTCATCTGCTGCCGCTGCGCTGTGCGCTGCCCCGGCTGTCAGCAGGACAGCAGCCATCTGGCCACGTGCAGCGCCAGCGGCCAGCGCTACTGTACAGGCTGCATCGTGACCTGCGCCCACTGCCAGCGTCTGGTTGGCCCGGCATTCGTCACAATCGATCCGGCGGATGGCCGCGCCTATTGCGCCGATTGTCTGACCGCCTGTCCAGGCTGTGGGCAACTGGTGGGCAGGGGCAACGAATACCGCTGTCAGGAGTGCGGCGAGCGCTGTTGTGGCCATTGCGCCCTGCGCTGCCAGACGTGCGCGGCTTTCCTTTGCCCTAGCCACGGATTGCGCTGCCAGGGCTGCCACGCGGCTCTTTGCCAGGAGCACGCGGCCCGCTGCGAGCTGGGCGGGGAAGTGCTCTGTTCTGTCTGCGACGCTCTCTGCCCTGGGTGCGGCTACAGCCACTGCGCTGATCACACGGCCGCCTGCTCGCTCTGTTTGCAGGTTTACTGTGCGGCCTGTGTCGGCGAAAGCGGGGAATGCGAAACCTGCCGGGAATTTCCGTCCCGCTATGGGGAGATTGTCATGGCGGACGAGCCAATCGCCGCCGATGCCCG
>JACQGT010000076.1 GCA_016199425.1 Chloroflexota bacterium | reverse complement strand
ATTGACAATCGTGCCGGCGCGCACGTTCAGCAGGGCGGCCATATTCAGCGGCACAATTTTGTCAAAGACTGGTTGAATCTTTACTCCATCTGCCAACAATCCGTTAAAGATGCCTATTTCCAGCACCAGCAGAAAACCGGTTACCAGACCGGCCAGCAGACCGCTTTGCAGCAATAGGCGGCTGCGCGTTTCTTTGGCCTGACCGCGCAGAGCGAAATAGACAAAGAGCGCCAAAAGCAGCGCCAGCACCGGTTGGGCTGCGCCTGCCAGACGGGTGGGCAAGCCGACAAGCAGCAGGTATGTCAGAATGCCAAACGCGATCAGCCCTGTGTTGAGTCCTTTGTGCATAGGATTAGGCCTTCTTCCCGCTCAGAATTTCGCCGAAGATGCCCGATGGCCGGAAGATGAGAATCAGCACCAGCACAGAAAAGGCGATGATGTCTTTGTATTCCGTGGGGATGCCCAACGCACTGGGGCCGAGGGCTTCGATCATCCCCAAAATCAGCGCGCCAAACATCGCACCGGGGATGTTGCCGATGCCGCCCAGCACCGCCGCGGTAAAGGCTTTCAGGCCGGGGATAAAGCCGCTGTTGAATTTGACGACGGTGTTGTGGAAGCCCAGCATCACCCCGGCCGCGCCGGCCAGGGCCGACCCCAGGATGAAAGTCGCCACGATCACCGCGTCCACATTGACGCCCATCAGCGCTGCCGTGTCTTTGTCCTCTGCCACCGCGCGCATAGCCCGGCCCAGCTTTGTGCGCTGGACAATCAGGTAGAGACCCAGCATCAGCAGCACAGAGGCAAAAAAGATGATAAGACCTGTGTAGGGGATAAAAACGTCACCGGTGCGAATACCGCCGGAGATCAAAGCGGGCTTGCGGTAGCTGTGGGGGCTAACGCCGAAGATGAGGAGGACGGAGTATTGCAGAAAGAGGGATGCACCGATGGCGCTGATGAGCGGGACCAGCCTCGGGGCGCGGCGCAGAGGACGGTAGGCCAGCCTCTCCAGTGTCACCCCCGTCACCACCGAGCCGAGCATCCCCGCCACCAGAATAAAGAGGAGCGCAGCCACCACCACCGCGGTTGGTCCATTCATCCAGCCCTGGGCCGCGGCAAATTGCAGGACAAAGAAGCCGGTGATGCCGCCGATCATCATCACCTCGCCGTGGGCAAAGTTGATCATAAAGAGGATGCCGTAGACGAGGGTGTAGCCCAGGGCCACCAGCGCGTAGACGCCGCCCAGCACCAGCCCATTGATCCCCTGGGATATCCAGAAGGAGGCCGGGTAGCCTTCGGCCAGGCCGACTGTGACCACCCGCCAGATCACCAGCACGCCGACGACAACGCCGAAGAGCAAAGTGAGAGATTTTGTGAAGGACTGTTTTTGCATGGGCATCCCCAGCGCGAGATGGAGTCCAACCAGAAATCCCAGAAGTTCGACTTTTGACAAAAGTCGAACTTCTGGCTGGTAATGAAAACAGGGTGGGCCAGAGACGAACCCGGCCCACCCTGTCGAAATGCTTGACCTGTGGGTTGTGTTTATTCCATACCGAAACCGGCGACCTGCTGGAACTCGCCACCCGTTACTGTGAAAATCTGCACACCACCAGCGCCGCACTCGCCAATTTCGTTGCACGAAAGCGTGCCGGTCAGACCGTCCAGCCCCGACACGCTGCGGATAGCGCTGAGCAGTTCTTCCCGGTCGATCACCAGATTATCGCCATCCTTCACCGCAACTGCTTTGATAGCGGCAGCGATGACCATCACCGAGTCGTAGCTCTGGCCGTGGAAGGGTCCCAGGTCGTCCGGGCTGACACCGAATTTATCCACATACTTGGCGTCGAATTCCGCATTGGCAGCTTCGGCATCCGCGCCGGCCACAAAGGACATATACGTGCCCTCAGCCGCATCCCCAGCCGCGTCCAGATACTGCTTGGTGTACGCTCCGTCGTCGCTCATAAAGAGCGCGCCGTCCAGACCGGGGGTTTCGCCCATCTGCTGGGCAATCAGCGCTGCTTCGGTGGAGTAGCCGCCGAAGAAGATGAATTCAGGCGCATTGGCACCGATCTTGGCCAGGGCTGCGCGGAAGTCCGTATCGCCCACCTGCACACCCTCGAAGTTGGTCACTTCGCCGCCCAGTTCCACAATGTGGCCCTGGAAGATTTCGGCCAGACCCTTGCCGTAGTCCGAGTTGTCGTGCATCACGGCGATTTTGGTCTTGCCCAGTTCGCTGAAGACGAAATCGGCATCCACAACACCCTGCAAGGCATCACTCAGGGCTGTGCGGTTGCAGACGTCACATTCGGCGGAGACGACAGCCGGGTTGGTGGCGCTGGGGGAAACAAAGGGGATGCGGGCTTCCTGCAGAGCCGGAGTCAGACCGAAGGTCTCACCGGAGCAGGTGCCGCCGGAAACCGCCACAATCGTGGGATCAGCAGCGAATTTGTTGCCGACAACCGTGCCCTGATCGCCGGAGCAAGCGCCGTCTTCGGCCACCAGCTCAAACAGAAAGCCTTCCAGCCCACCCATTGCGTTCAGATCGTCGACCGCGATCTCGGCGGCCTGGCGAATGTCCTTGCCGGGGTCCGGGATGGGGCCGGTCAGGGCAAAGGAGCCGCCGATGCGGATGGTCTGCCCCGGGGCGATGACGACTTTGCCGGTCATATCCATCGCTTCGGCGGCGGGCGCTGCGGTGGGTTCGGCGGCGGGGGCTGCTGTGGCCGCGGCAGCGGGCTGCTCGGCCGGCGCAGCCACGGGTTGGGCGGGTGCCGGACAGGCGGCCAGTACCAGGGCCAGGATCAACAACAGAGCCAATAGGGATGTTCGTTTTTGCATAACCTTCTCCTTTGAATGAAGATGTGCTGTAAACAGAACCGTAAACAGATATGGACGGGGATCGGGACTACAGGGAATACCTGGGAACGAGACGGTACAGCAATTCGGAGGCGTAAATGCGGGGGAGCGGTTGCTTTGCGTCCTCGAAAAGCTGGGGTGGATTATAGAAGAGAGCGGACGATTTGTCAAAAGATTGCCGCTATACGAGAGTATCCCGCATTGAGGGCGTCAGACCTGCCAGACTTTTGGATGAGTTCAAAGGAGCAATTTTGCCTGCGCCAGAACCGTATCCATCATCTCCTCCGTCAACCGGCCCGTGCGGGTGTTCTGCTGGCTGGGATGATAGGCGCAAAGGAGTGCGGGCAGACCGTCGGGGAGGGTGTGCTGGCGGCCGTGGCCGAAGTCCAGGCGGGGAATGGCGTGGCCCATCGCACGCAGCCCGGCCAGATAACCGTCGAAGGCAATACGGCCCAGGGGCATGACCACTCGGACGTGGGGCAGGAGGAGCAGTTCCCGTTGTAAAAAGGGGCGGCAGTTGGTAATCTCTACGGCGTTCGGTTTGTTCTGAGGCGGCACACAGCGGGCCACGGAAGTGATGTAGCAGTCGTGGAGTTGCAGCCCGTCGTCCCGGTGGGTGGATGTGGGCTGGTTGGCGAAACCGGCCCGGTGCAGGGCGGCGTAGAGAAAGTCGCCGGAAGCGTCCCCGCTGAAGAGCCGGCCTGTGCGGTTGGCCCCGTGCGCGCCGGGGGCCATCCCCACCAGCAGCAGGCGAGCCTCCGGATCACCGAAGCCGTGTACGGGCTTGCCCCAATACGCCCAGTCCCGATAGGCGCGGCGTTTGGTCACGGCCACCTCTTCTCGCCAGGCCACCAGGCGCGGGCAGATGCGGCAGCCAGTCACATCGGCGTGGAGGAGGGTGAGTTCATCCATTTTCTGCATTCCACAATTCGGTGAGCAGCTTAAACTTACGTTGAAAAGTGTCAGGGTTCTGTTTCAAACTGAGCGTAGCAAAGAGTGGCAAAATTTCCTGAAAGTACGCCGTCAACTGCACTATCTCCAACCGTCCGCTGCCCAGCAGCGACAACACATCGGCAAAATCGTTTTCCGTCCCCCGTTCGATTTTGCTCAGGGCCGTGCTGTAGAGATCGAAGTGGAAGACGTCCAATTGGCCATACCGACCGATAAACTCACTGCGCTCTCTGTGCCCAGCCGGGAGGGGAATAAACTCCGCTGGAGATGCTTCTTCGATATTCAACGACAGACTTTCTTTGAGTTCCCGGACAATTGCGACAAAGCGGCTGTGATCCTCGTTGGTGACTTCAAAAGTGATGTCCACATCGAGGGTCTGCTGTCGCAGCCTTTCAAAAACAAGTGGCTCAACAGGATCTCAGGGGGTTGACAAGAAAAAGCGTCGTCGTCCGTGCAAGTCAAGCCAAATACGCCGAAAGAGAGTGGAGACTTTTTTGATACCATAACAGCGTCGCTTGATGGT
>JACQGT010000668.1 GCA_016199425.1 Chloroflexota bacterium | reverse complement strand
TGATCTGCACGTGATCCACGTAGTTGCGGTTCCATAGGGGTTCGTAGATGGTGTTGGCGAAGCGGGAGACCAGGATATTCTGGACTGTCTCCTTGCCCAGGTAGTGGTCGATGCGATAGATCTGGCGTTCGTCGAGCACCCGGTGGATGGACTGGTTGAGCGCCCGCGCCGAAGGCTCGTCGTGGCCGAAGGGCTTTTCGATAATCACCCGCCGCCAGCCTTCTGTCTCCGCAGACAAGCCCGCTGCGCCCAAATTGCTCACGATCTGGGCGTAGAAGACAGGTGGTGTGGCCAGATAGTAAAGGCGGTCGGCCGGGCCATTCTCGGCCGCGGCCAGCCTCTCCGCCAGTTGCCTGTAGGCGGCCGGGTCGCTGAAGTCCCCAGACAGATAGGCCAGCCGGGGCGCAAATTCGTCCCATTCGGCGCTGGTGAATGGGAATTCGGCGAACTCATTGACGCCGGAACGGGCTGCGGTTTGAAACGTAGCGTCATCCCACGGGCGCAGGGCGAAGCCAACGATACGAAAACCGGCCGGCAGCCGTCCCTTGCGACACAAATTGAACAGCCCCGGCAGCAGTTTGCGCTGGGACAGATCGCCCGACGCCCCAAAAATCACAATCGTTGTGTTGGATTTCGATGCGGCCATGACTAGGATTCCCTCTTGACGGCGTGCCCGCCAAACTGGTTGCGCAGGGCGGCCAACAGCTTGTCGGAGAAGGGGGCTTCGTCTCGGGAGCGCAGGCGGCGTTGCAGGGCCATGGTGATCACCGGCGCGGCCACGTCCAAATCCACCGCCTCGAAGACGGTCCAGCGCCCCTCGCCCGAATCGGGCACCCAGGCTTTGATGTCGGTCAGGTTTTCGTCCTCGGCCAGGGCATTGGCCGTCAGGTCGAGCAGCCAGGAACGCACGACACTGCCGTAGCGCCAGATTTCGGCGATCTGGCTCAGGCTGAGGTTGAACTCCTGCTTGGCCTTCATGATCTCAAACCCTTCGGCATAGGCCTGCATCAGCCCGTATTCGATGCCGTTGTGGATCATCTTGACGAAGTGGCCCGACCCGGCCGGCCCCACCCGCCCCCAGCCCTGGTCGGGCGCGGGGGCCAACGTCTCGAAGATGGGGCGTACCCTCTCGACGGCCTGAGCGTCACCGCCGATCATCATACTGTAGCCCTCGGCCAGACCCCAGACACCGCCGCTGGTACCCACGTCCACGAAGTTCAGCCCGCGCTCTTTGAGCATCGTCGCCCGTCGCACCGAGTCTTTGTAGTTGCTGTTGCCGCCGTCGATAATCGTGTCGCCGGGGGCGAAACGGTCGGCCAGGGCGTTGATTGTCGCCTCTGTTGGCTTGCCGGAGGGCACCATCACCCAGGCCGCGCGCGGGGTCGGCAGCTTAGCGGCCACTGCGTCCAGGGTACGCGCCCCCTCAGCCCCGGCGGCTTCGGCGATCTGGATGGCCGCTTCGTTGAGATCGTAGGCGATCACCTGGTGGCCGCCGTTCAGCAAGCGGGTTGCCATATTGGCCCCCATTTTGCCCAAGCCGATCATGGCAAGTTTCATGAATTGGTCTTCCTTTCGTCACAGTGGGGTACGAAATTTGGGTCTGTGATCACGACAAAATTGTCGCTGCCGTAGATGTTGTGTACGTAGGCATCAGCCTCTTGATCGTTCATCCACTGGTTGTTGCCCTGTAAGTAACGGAATTGATAGGCCCGGCGCGCTTCCAGGTCCACTGTGATGATCCACGCACCGGCGCGGGTGCGGCTGAAGGGGTGCGATTGGGTGTCCCAGCCGTTGAAATCACCCACGAGGGTGATCCGATCGGCCCAAATACTAGCGGGCAAAGAGAACGTGACCCGCGCCACGGTCTGCCCTTCCATCTCGACGAATGTCTTGTGGATCATCGGTCATCCCCCCGTTTTACCAGGTCGCCACGCATGAATTGGGTGTATTCAAAGTTAGTTACAAGACGGGCGTTACAGCCGCGGATACGGGGGAGAGCGGATTTGTCGCGTGCCACACAGACCCATCCGCGCTACCCAGCATCCGCGACTGTAGAGTCCTCAACTGATTTTGAATACACCCGAATGAATTGGGTGCCTGACAGCAAGAAGCGCCCTCAGACGCTAGAAGTATGCGGCGAATTCATCAATTCCTGCACCACAGATGGGAGTGTGGCGGGGTCATCCACAATCCAGCGTTCGTTCAAGAGATGTCCATTGTGCAGTCCCTCCTGGGTGAAGGGCGTGCTGACTGCAATCACGTGCATACCCGCGGCCAGGGCTGCCTTGACGCCGCTGGGCGAATCCTCGATCACCAGACATTCCGCCGCCGGCACGCCCAATTCGTGGGCCACCAGCAGATAGATTTCCGGGTCCGGCTTGCCATGCTCTACGTCGTCCCGGCTGGCGACAAAATCGAACTGGTCGTTCAGGTCCAAAATATCCAGAACCCGCTGTACCTGAGCGCAGTAGGACATCGTTGCCAGTCCCACCTTACACCTGGCCAGCCGGGCTGCACGCAGCAAATTCACAGCGTGCGGCCACTGATTGCGCCGCAGCACATCGGGGTCGGCCAGCAGAGTCTCGTAATGGCGCAGACGGAGTTGAATGTAGGCCTGCCACGGCGTATCGACACCAAACTCGGTCATACGCTCCCCCGCTGCCTGCGCCAGCCCGAAACGCTCGACCAGCGTTGTCGCCACCTCGTTGCGCGAGAGGCCGACCACATCCCGGAAGGCGGCCATGACGGCGGCCTCGGTGACCGTATCGGGCCGCAACTCCACCGCGGCCTGGGCGTAGGAGATGGCTTTCAGGCGCTCCGTCTGCACCAGCGTGCCGTCCAGGTCGAAAATTATGGCTCGAATCATAACGCATCCTTATTCCATGCCGAAGTCTCGTCCGGCTGCGGCCTACGCTGAGGTTGAGGGTCAAACATCAGAAGGCCAGGGAAGAGATCGCCCCGGCCCCCTGCCGATGCCCTCACAGTCCGGTTGCGGGGTATTGGGGCAGTGCGATTGCTGTCCAGGGCGGATCAGTCTGGGATTGTCATCAATGGTCAGGTGCTCAAGTTGAGTTTTCGCATTTCGTTGTTCTCCTTGCTGGGTTGATTGAGTTGTGTGATTACGACCGGTCGTATCCCATAGACGCGCCGGGTGGAGCGTATCTTACTTGTGCAAAGGTGCCCAGGCTGGCGGTGAGCTCCCACCTCCCGGCCAGCAGCTTCTCGCGCTTGGCGGCGATGCTGGCCATCAGCGTCTCGAAGGATTTGGCGAAGGCCGCCACGCCGTCTTCTTGCAGCTTGGCGGTGATGGCGTCCAGGTCGATGCCCAACCCGGCCAGACGAGCGAGCTGGCTCTGCGCCTCGGCCAGGTTTTGCCCCAGAGTCGATGCCGCCTCCCCGTGATCCAGGAAAGCGTGCAGTGTGGCCGGCGGCACGGTGTTGACCGTATCGGGGCCGATCAGGGCGTCCACGTAGAGGGTGTCGGGATAGAGCGGATTTTTCGTCCCCGTGCTGGCCCACAATGGGCGCTGCACCTGCGCGCCCAGGGCGGCCAGCCGCTGCCAGCGTGCGCCGCTGAAGAGCGAACCGAAACGCGCGTAGGCCGCCTTGACGTTGGCGATGGCGATCTTGCCCTGCAAGGCAGAGCCGCCGATCTTTTCCAACGCGGCGTCCACGGCCGTATCCACCCGGCTCACGAAGAAGGAGGCCACCGAGGCCACCCGGCTCAGGTCGCCGCCCCGGGCCACCAGCCTCTCCAGCCCGGCCAGGTAGGCCTCAGCCACGGCTTCGTACTGCGCCGTCGAGAAGATGAGGGTGACGTTGACGCTGATGCCGTCGCCGATCAACGCAGTGATGGCCGGGATGCCCTCCGCTGTGGCTGGCACTTTGATCATCACATTGGGCCGGTCCAGCGCGGCGTGCAGGCGGCGGGCCTCGGCGATGGTACCGGC
>JACQGT010000667.1 GCA_016199425.1 Chloroflexota bacterium | reverse complement strand
TGCTTGCTGCGCCCGTCGCGTGTGTGCCGGGCGCAGCAAGCAGCGCCCCTACGAAACGCTATGCTAGAGATTACCAGCCCCAGCAATCCGCGTATTAAGTTGGCCCGCAAACTCCAGCGCAGACGGGCGCGGGAGCAGAGCGGTCTTTGCCTGTTGGAAGGGCTGCGGCTGGTGAAGGACGCGCTCGCCGCCGGCGCGACATTTGACTCTGCGTTCGTGGCGCGACGGCTGGCGGAGCAGGCGGAACAGAATCCCCTCCTTTCGGCGTTGGAGAAAGCAGATGTCCCGCTTCTGGTCGTGGACGAGGGGCTGTTGGCCGATATCAGCGATACGGTGACACCCCAGGGGATCATCGCCCTGGCCCATCTGCCCGCCCCGGCTATCCCCCACAACCCCTGGCTGGTGCTGGTGTTGGACGGGGTAGGCGATCCGGGCAATGCGGGCACGCTCCTGCGCAGCGCAGCCGCGGCGGGCGCGGAACTGGTCATCTTTGGGCCGGAGACGGTGGACGCCTTCAGCCCCAAAGTATTGCGGGCGGGGATGGGGGCACATTTCCGCATAGGAATACGAGGCTGTGCCACGTGGACCGAGACGGAGAGCTTTTTGGGTGGGGAACGGTCTCTGTACGTGGCCGACGCCCAGGCCGAGATACCCTACGACGCGGTGGATTGGCGGCAGCCGTCGGCACTGATTGTCGGCAGCGAAGCCCACGGGCCAAGCCGGGAAGCCCAGACCGTAGCCACCCCTATCGCCATTCCTATGCAGGGGGCCACAGAATCCCTCAACGCAGCGGTGGCGGGATCAGTGATTCTTTTTGAGGCAGCCCGCCAGCGCCGGTTTTTGATTCCGGGAGTGGAGCGGACGATTTCTGACCTACAGACGGGTGCTGGTCCATTCCCGGAATCGAGCGCCCCAATAGGGCGGCTTTGACAATCCCACCCGCCGCTCGTACACTGAATGCAACAGGGAAAGGAAGAACCACAAAGGCACGAAGATACAAAGGAAGAAGCAAAAGTGCCCCATCTGCTTTGCGTCTTTGTGGTTCATTGAAATTGTCGGGAGGTTGACGCATGGCTGGGCTGAGTGTGCTGTGGTATGTGGGCGCGGGGTTTCTGTTGGGATGGGTGCTATCGACTCTGACCGAATGGCTCTGGTCGCGCGGTCGGCGTGTGGGGATAGAATCGACTGGGCGTGAGACGGATACGCTTGCTCGTCGCAGCCGACAGCCAGCCGCCGATCCGGCCGTCGGCTCAAGCGCGGCCAGCAGCAACCGCCCAGATCCGCTCTCGGACATCCGGGGTATCGGCGATGTCTATGAGCAGCGACTCTACGAGGCGGGCATCTTTACCTGGCACCAACTCTCTCTGGTGGATGAGGAGACTCTGCGCGCCATCACCAAAGCCTTGCCCACCGGCAACCCCGCTGCGTGGATCGAACAGGCCCAGCATCTGGCCGCAGAAAATGGGCGCATCGGCGCCACCTACACCGGCCCTCTCCCCGACGATCTGACCCGTATCCGGGGCATCGATCAGGTCTTTGAACAGGAACTGGTGCGGGCAGGGATTGTGACCTTCCGCCAGTTGGCCCAGACCACCCCACCCGAATTGGCCGCCATCATTCCCGCCCACCGGCTGGATGACGCCATCGACTTTGCCGCGTGGATTGCGGAAGCCAGGGAGCTGCAGGGATAAGAAAGTAGTTCCCCGGCCACGGTAACGTTGAAAGGCGTGAAACGTGAAACGTGAGATCACCGGTCGATCTCACGTTTCACGCATCCCGTTTCCATTTGCCACACGGCGTAAATTTTGCGCGTATGAGCCATCAACCGACCCGACGCCCCCCCTATTTCGACTGGCGGCTGGACCGATGGAAGATCGGGCTGGCGCTGCTGCTCTGGCTGGGGCTGATTCTCTTCCCGCCCGCGCCGTCTATTCGTCTCGATCCCCAGGGCGCGTCGCCCATTGCTCGTCCCGGTCAGCGCCCACTGGTGGGAGCCAACACACAGACCGAGCCGATTGCCGCTGCTCCACAAGTGGCGCAGCCGGCTCGGCTCCTGACCGAAGCCGCGAGTGCGGAAAGCCGCGGCGAGATGGAAGACGCGGTGAGTCCAGCCGCTGCCATCCCCTTGACGCTGGCGATTTTGGAGCCGGGCCGTGGGCTGCTTACCAACGGCACCCCTCTTTTTTATGGACAGACCGCAGCCAACGGGCTGGTGGAGATTCTGTTGGAAGGGCGGCGCTATGCAACCCTGGCCGACGGCGACGGCTACTGGCAGTTTGCGCCGGCTGCGCCCCTGCCCGTGGGGATGACGTGGGTGCAGGCCCGGCAAGTGGAAGCGGACGGTTCTCTACTCTCCCCGACCCTGTCGCACATCGCGTTGGTTGGGCCGGGCGCAACGCCGATCTCCGCGCCCGCTATATTGACGCCCCTTTCCTCAGCCGGTGGGTTGAAGGAGGGCATTCCTACCTTTTCCGGTGTTGGCCCCGCGGGGATAGTCCTGGTCTTTTACGCGCGGCTGGATGACGAGATTCGTCCTGTGGGCGAGGTAACGGTCAATGGGGATGGCACGTGGGTCTGGCAAGCACCCACAACACCCCTGGGAGCAGGTGAGACGACGTTGTGGGCCGTGGCCGTGGATAGCGCGGGTACTCCCCTCAGCCGTTCCTGGCCGGTCACACTGGCGATCGCAAGCTACTAATTTGTCAAGACAGAGGCCAATGGGGTATAGTATAGGCAAGCAAATGCGGGCTCCTAGCTCAATGGTAGAGCAACGG
>JACQGT010000681.1 GCA_016199425.1 Chloroflexota bacterium | reverse complement strand
CCCAACAGCAGTGCAGTGCTTTGATAGAGCCATTGGTGCAGATGTTGCGCGGCCATGCCCAGGGCAAAGAGCGCTACCCCGTACAGGGCCAGTTTGCGCAGGGCCGCGAGCCGTTCCGGGGCCAGGGAGAGCATCCGTCGCACAAAATACCAATGGACCAGAAACAGAGGCGCGGCCACCAGCAGCGCGCCGGCATTGCGGGCAATGGTGTCGCGCAGGAAGCTGGTCTCCCCCACAACCAGGCCCTTTGGTCCTAACAACACATCAGTCAGGACCCGGGTCAGATCGTCAATGGCAGCCAGCATCACAATCAGGCTGACCACCACCACCCCGTACAGATAGAAACGGCGAATGACGGCCAGCCGATTCGCCTGATGTGTGTCAACCGATGGATTGGCGCTCATAGAGAGCCTCCTGAAGAAAATCAGCCCGGCGAAGACGGGTCCGCGCAGGCAGTGGGGCAGCGACAAAGGATGATAGCTGGGAGATGGCGCGCAAACTGTAGCACATCAGAATAGCGTCACGTAGCGGATTCAGAGGGTAGAAGTGGTTCAATGCCGCGCAGGAGTTCAGGAACGTTTGTTGTGGCTGTTCCCCAGACTCTTTCAATATTGACAAAATCGTAAGCATGAATGAGGAAGTCCCGCATACCAGTGATCTGCTTCCAGGGAATTCCGGGATGGTCGGCGCGGAACTCAGCGGACAGGCGTTTACCTGCCTCTCCAATGATCAGCAGTTGATGCATGACCGCTGATTGCGTCTTCTGGTCATCCAGAAAGTCATCTTTATCGAAACCGCTTGTGAATTCAATGACCAATCGACAAGCGGTAGCGATATCGGTCAGAGCAGTGTCGTCCCTATGCATGAACTGTTACCTGTTCACTATAGATTGTTTTTGCAGTTTGTTCGATCTCTTCTCGACGGATACGATTCTTGCTTCGCTGTAACGCGCGTCGATCGATCAAATCCACGTCACGGTTGAGCAATTTCTCCATCTCCTCTTTCATCAACACATACTCATACAACGTGCCCTGCGCCGAATCATCAAACGTGAGTAAGAGGTCTACGTCACTTTCGTCGGAAAAGTCATCGCGCAGCACAGAGCCAAAGACGGCGAGTTCAACGACCTGCCAGCGACGACAATAATCTGCGACTGCCTTTGATTGCAGTTTTTGCAAGATTGGGTTCATTTTTCGCTCCCTTGCAGTGCAAGAACCGTCGGCAGCATATCCGCCTCGCCCAGCATCCCGGCAATCTCGGCGTTCGAGAGGGCGCGGCCTTTGTCCGCCAACGCCACCAGCGCAGCTTCCATCATATTTGTGCCAAAGCTGCGCCCGTCCAGCCGGGGTGTGCTGGTGACCAGATGGCTGACGCCCCGGGCGCGCAGGAGTTCCACATCTTCGGGCGTGGTGGTGTTGGTGACGATAATTTTGCCGTCCATCCGTTCGGGCAGATGTTTCTTGACGTAGAGAAAATCGTCGGCGATGACCGACGCCCAGGCGTATTGGGCGTGATATTTGGGTGTGATCTCATTCTGCTTTTCGCCCGTGGGGTAGAGCCACTCGAAGGGTACCCGGCCCATCACCGGCAAGAGAATACGCGCTACCCGGTGCAACGCGGAAAGGCTGTGCAGAAAGATAGGGATGTCCAGCCCAAAGGCCAGGTCGCCGAAGCGGACCACATAGCCCGCGTCGAGGAAGCCGCGGGCCATGTGGTAGCGGCCCACACCCACACAGAAGAGCGCCCGTTTGGGCTGGATGTCGGGGAGCAGATGGGCCAGATGGCGGGCGGTCTGCCGCTCCACCACCGCGCGCACACCGCCCCCGTCCACCACCGGCGTGCGGATGCCGTCCACCAGCTTCGCCACGGAGTAGAGGGGGTGATAACGTCCGTCCACTTCCAGTCCCAGGTCCGCGCCGCCGAAGCCGAAGGCGTCTACCTGGCCGTCCATCTCCTGGAAGAGGCGACGCATCTTTTTTTGGTCGCCATCGGTCCCGATCCGTTCCAGGAGAATCGGCTGGCCCAGAAGTGTTGTCTCGACCCGTTTGTCTCGTTTGCTGCTGCCCAGGCTGATGGATACGGCACATTTCATTGGAGCCTCCGTAGAGTTAGGAGTTAGGAGGTGGCAGGTAACGACTCCACCAATTCCGCATTCCCTTTCACCCAATCACACCTGCCAGCCGTCCAGCTTGGGTGAAGATGTCCAGGGCAAAGTCAATATCGGCCACGGAATGGGCCGCGGTGACGTTGGCGCGCAGACGGGCCGCGCCTTCTGGCACGGCGGGCGGCAACACAGGCAGGACAAAGACGCCGTGATCCTGGCAATGCTTCGTCATCTGCATGGCGATATCTTCCCGGCCCACTAGTATTGGCACAATCGGCGTGACGGTGGCGCCGGTGTCAAAGCCGACCGCTTGCAACCCGTCGATAAAGTGGCGCACGTTGCGCGACAGAATCTCGTTGCGCTCCACGCCCTCATCTTCCAACACGTGGAAGGCCTCGATGATAGCCCCGACCACTGCGGGGGGCAGGGCTGCGCTGAAGACAAAGCCTCTCGCTGTGTGGCGTAGGAATGTAATGAGCTTCTTGTCCCCGGCGATGTAGCCCCCGATGCCGGGAATGGTTTTGCTCAGCGTGCCCATCATCACGTCGATGCTGCCAGGCATGGCAAAATGCTCCTCGATGCCGTGGCCGGTTGCGCCCAACACGCCCAGGCTGTGGGCTTCGTCCACCATCAGCCGGGCATTGTGGCGGCGGCAAATCTCCACTGCGTCGGGCAGATTGAAGATGTCGCCATCCATGGAGAAGACCGCATCGGCCACCACCAGTTTGCCCGCGCTCTCGGGGGCGTGGCGCAATTGCTTCTCCAGATCGTCCATATCGTTGTGGCGATAGCGTTTGAACTCGCCCCGGGCCAGCACACAACCATCCACAATGCTGGCGTGGTTCCACTTGTCCGAAAGCACCCAATCCCCCCGGCCCACCAGTGTGCTGATGGTTGCCAGGTTGGTCACATAGCCCGAACTGTAGACAATCGCATCGTCCCGCCCCACAAACTGGGCGACAGTGCGCTCCATCTCCGCGTGCAGGTCCAGGGTGCCGCCCAGAATACGCACGCCGTGGGTGCCCGCGCCGTATTTGTCTGTGGCGGCTTTGGCTGCGGCGACGATACGCGGATGATCGATGAGACCCAAATAGGTGTAGGTGGCAAACATCAGCTTGCGTTTGCCTTCGGTGATCACCCAGGGACCGTCCAATTCCTCCACAGGTTGAAAATAGTAGTAGTTCTCCTGTTCCTGAATCTGAGATACCCGATCCCACATGGCATCGATCTTCCATGTGAAGGGGTCGTGGCCCGCGCCGACCCCATTGCGCGTTGGATCGACCAGCGCTTCGGGCGGCGCCGGTGCAGTCTGGGCGTGAAGCCCCGCTACGTTTTTGACCATGAGATGATTCCTTTTCGCAATCATGCGAACAGCGAGTTTTGCCGGATGGCAAAAGGTCACCGACAAAACAATAAAAAGTGTCAACCGGGGTCATACGCGAAGAATTAGGTAAAAAAGACGCTGTGACCCGGCGGGAAGAATGCAAATAGAATAACGGGAATCGCTTCCCGCGTTGTTGAAATTTACCGAATTGTAGCCTAAAGCCATTGGGTTCGCAAAGCCCTGCAAGGTTGCGCAAATAGAAACTTTGACAATAATGAGGAGATATGAGCACACTTAGCACAGCGGTTGAAGCCAGGACCGACCTTTTGGGTCCCTATCTACCCAAACGCTTCTTACGCAATGGCACAATCCAGACACTGCTTTCCCGCCTCCAGTCGGCGGACGATCTCCTCGTCAACCAGGACGAGCAGCCGATTCTGTTCGATGCGGGCGCAGACGCAACTGGGATGGAGGCGGAGCGATCTGTGCGTCTGTTGGGCTACTACACCGGGCACAAAAGCCCGGGGCCGCGCCGGGGGCTGGTGATGACCATCCACGGCTGGGAGGGGTGCAGCCATTCCAGCTACAATCTGGTGGTGGGCAGCGCGCTGGTGCGGGCCGGCTACGATGTGGTGCGGCTGAATCTGCGCGATCACGGCCCCACCCACGGGCTGAACCGGGGTCTATTTTACGTGACGCTGCTGGAAGAAGTCCTGGCCGCTACCCGTCAGGTGGCGACGCTGGCTGCTGATCTCCCCTTTTACATTCTGGGCGCGTCGCTGGGCGGAAACTTTGCCCTGCGTCTGGCCCTGGCCCACGCAGCCGAACCCATCCCCGGATTGGCCGCTCTCCTCGCCATCAATCCAGTCTTGAACCCGGATCGTTCCAGCTATCTGCTGGACAGCCACGCCTGGATACGCATCTACTTTCGCCGTCGCTGGCTGGCCTCTCTCCACGCCAAGCAGAGCCTCTTTCCCGATAGCTACGACTTTGCAGCGGTGGAAAAAATCTCCTCCATCCGCGCCATGACCGACTGGATGATCCAGCGCTACAGCCCCTATCCCGACGTGGAGAGCTACTTCGCTGCTTACGCCATTCCCCCGGCCCGGCTGACCGAATTGACCGTCCCCATCACAATCGTCACCGCGGCCGACGACCCGATCATCCCCGCCGACGACTTCTACCAACTGCCACGCCATCCCCTGCTGAATATTCACGTGCTTGCCTCCGGTGGTCACGTCGGCTATACGGACCTCTTCCCCTTGCGCCATCTGTTGGCGCCGATGGTGCTGGACATTCTGGATGGCCTCTCGTAGGTTGGGTTCTTCCGCACTCGCGATTCCGGGAATCGACCAGTAGTTGTTTGTAAACGAAGAAGCGCCTGGTCGATTCCCGGAATCAGCACGTGTGCCGATGGTGCTAGACATTCTGGGCGGCTTTTCCTGAATCCTTTTTTCCTGTGATAGACTGATTCCTATGCACCTATTGATTACAGGCAGCCGCGGTCAATTGGGCAGAGCGCTGCATACCCATTTTAGCCCATTCCATCAAGTGAGCCTGTGGAGCCGCCCGCAACACGACATCGCAGACCCGGCCTGCGCCGACGCGGTGGCCGCCCTGGCCCCGGATGTGGTGATCAACGCAGCCGCCTGGACGCATGTGGACGGGGCAGAGAGTGCGCCCGACGCCGCTTTTGCCGCCAACGCGCTGGGGCCGAAGTATCTGGCCGAAGGCTGCGCCCGCTCTGGCGCGGCGCTGGTGCAGATCAGCTCCAACGAAGTCTTTGCCGGGGAACCTGGCCGCTTCTATTGGGAATACGACGAACTCGGCCCCCGCACAGTCTACGCCCGCAGCAAAGCCGCGGGGGAGCGCGCTGCCCGCCAGGTCTTGGACCGACTTTATATTGTGCGCGTGGCCTGGCTCTATGCACCTGGCGGCAGCAACTTTCCGTCCAAAATTGTGGCCGCGGCCGACAAACACGGCAGCTTGCGCGTGGTGGCGGACGAGTACGGCAACCCTACCTACGCACCGGATGTCGCCGCTGCGCTGGAACGGCTGATCCAAACCAAACGTTACGGCATCTATCATCTGGTCAACGAAGGCTGCGCCAGCCGCTACGGTTGGGCCGTCGAACTGCTGCATCTGAGCGGGCGGAGCAGCGTACCGCTGACGCCCATTCCTGCCCACGAATGGCCGCGTCCGGCTATGCCGCCGGCCCACGCCGTGCTGGTCAACCAGGCCGCGGCCGCCCTGGGCATTCGTCTGCGTCCCTGGCAGGAGGCGTTGGCGGAGTACGTTAAGAATGAAAACGCAAAACGAGAAGTGTAAGGTTTGCGTATTTCGTATTGCGT
>JACQGT010000674.1 GCA_016199425.1 Chloroflexota bacterium | reverse complement strand
GCATCTGTGTCGATGCCCAGGGCAGCATTTATGTGGCGGAGATCGGCGGACCGGGGCGGGGACAGCGCTTGCAGAAGTTTGCCCGGGTCTGATCGTGACGCGCGTAGTTGGTGTAGCTTCGCTTGTTGTATGAATATTGGGGCAGGCAGGAGATCGATGACGCCGTGGCCATCTTCCAGAAGGTTGCCGCAGCTTTTGCAGCAGGCTGACATTCTAACCACAGAGGAACTCAACTTATGGCAATTGCTATCGAACGTAACTCACCGCCAGTCCGTTCTGGCGCCTTTGGCCCGCAGTGGGACTTGGGCGACGAAGAGATCGAAGAACTGATCGACGTAATTCGCGCCGGCAAGTTGAGCCGGCTGGGTGGCACAAAAGTCATTCAATTTGAAAAGGAGTTTGCGGCCCAGCAGGGTGTCAAGTATGCCCAGGCAGTCACCTCGGGCACGGCGGCTGTTCACACCGCCGTCGGCGTCATCGACCCCAATCCTGGTGACGAGATAATCACTACCAGTATCACCGATTTTGGCACGGTGATCGGCATCCTCTACCAGAACGCCATCCCCGTCTTTGCCGACATCAATCCGGCGACCGGCAACCTGGATGTCAACGATGTGGCAGCCAAGATCACGCCGCGCACGAAGGCGATTGTGCTGGTGCATCTCTTTGGCAATCCCGGCGACCTGACCCCCCTGATCGAACTGGCGCGTGCCCACAATCTCTTCGTCGTTGAGGATTGCGCCCAATCCCAACTGGCCGAATACAAGGGGCGACCGGTCGGTTCGTGGGGCGACATCGGCTGCTTTAGCTTTGGCGGCAAGCACATGACCACGGGAGATGGCGGTATGGTCGTCACCAACCGGGACGACTTCTCCGACCGCCTCAAATGGTTCACCGACAAGGGCAACCCGCGTCAGCCGGTCTATGAGCACAATTACCTGGCCCCCAACTACCGTATGACCGATCTTCAGGGCGCCGTGGGGCTTGCCCAGCTAAAGAAGGTCGGCGCGGCCGTGGCTAAAAAGCAGTGGGCGGCCAACCAGTTGAGTGAAGTCATCACCAGCGAGCGGGGCCTGTCCCTGCAGACGGTGCTGCCCGAGGCGCGTCACTCCTATTGGGTCTATGCCTTTCATATGGATCCGACCCGATTTCGCGTCCCTGCCAATCAATTTGCGGCCGCGCTACAGGCCGAAGGCGTGCCCGCCAATGCGCCCTATCTGGTCTATCCGATCTACAAGTATCCGGCCCTGGCCCAAAAGCGCACCTATGGCACATCCGGCTTTCCGTGGACCTACCCCGGTGTCGGGCGCGACATCGACTACGGCTCTCTCTCCTTGCCCGGCTGCGAGCGCTTTCTGGAGACGGCCATCGTCATGCCGATGAACCCTTCCTATAGCGAGCGTGATGTAGAGCACTTTGGCATCGCCATTCGCAAGGTGGCGGCGCATTACCGGGTGAAATGACGTTGTGACGGGATGCACGGGCGATCGGTCGTTTCATCTTATGATCCATTGATTCCCTCATCAAATGATTCCCCCATCAAGCAGGAGTACCCACATGGCTGAACTCATCCGCTTTTCCGAACATTTGATCATGGGGGGCTACAACTATGCCTATGGCATCAGCGCCGCCGACATTACGGGCAACGGTGTGTTGGACATTGTCTCTGCTGACACGGATGTAGGGCTGTATTGGTTTGAGAACGACGGTCAGGGCAACTTCACCCGGCATTGTATCCACGAGCGCAGCGCTGAATGGCTGGAGCGCCACGTGGTCGTAGATATCAACGGGGATGGCCGTCCGGAGATCGTGAGTGTGGACAATATCAGCGGTTCCCTGCTCTACTTTGGCTTTGAGGGCGACCCGCGTGAGCGCAAGAATTGGCACTATCGCTACATCATTGAGGGCGGTCTGCCGGGCGCCTATGACGTGGCGGTGGCCGATTTTGACGGCGACGGCGATCTGGATGTGGCTGCTTCCAGTTGGCGCAAGGGCAACCGCTTTGACTGGTTTGAACAGCGAGACGGCCAGTGGATCCAGCATCCGATTGAGGAGAACATCGGCGAGACGCGCACCATCTGCGCGATGGACATAGACGGCGATGGCCGGATCGATCTGCTGGGCACGGCGCGCACAGGCAACCAGGTCGTCTGGTATCAGAACCCCGGCGACCCGGTGAACCTGCCCTGGCGCAAGACGATCATCGACGATGCGCCTCAGCCCATTCATGGCCACCCCGTGGATATGGATGCTGACGGCGATGTGGATGTGGTGATGGCCCTGGGCATGTTGCCACCGGATCATCAACACAAGGGTGTACCGTTGGAACACCATCAAATCGTCTGGTATGAAAATGAGGGCAACCCGACCCAAGGACCGTGGAAAAAACATATCATCTGCGCCTACTTCCCCCACGCCTTTGAAGCGATTGCCGCTGACCTGGACAACGACGGCCAAATCGAAGTCGTTGCCACCGCCTGGGATATGACGGGGCAGGTGGCGATCTTCAAGCATCGCGGCGACCCACTCGGCCCTTGGGATAGGCAACTTCTCAAAGATGGCTGGATTCGCGCCGACCAGGTAATCGTGGCTGACCTGAATGGCGATGGAAGGCTGGACATTGTGGCCGCGGCGGAACGGGGGAGTAACGAGCTGCGCTGGTGGCGGAATGAGGGGCGGTAATGCTGGCAGGGTGACTGGGCGAGAAGTCACCTCGTTGACGGAAATGGGAGGTGCATCGTGGATAGATTTGGAGGACTGAAATGATCAACCCAGCGCAACAAAAACAACTTTTCCTCGACGATTCCGCCGTCAACCAGATAACCGGTGTGGCTCGCCGTCTGCATCAACCGGCGAGCCACGAAGCGGTCATCCGTCCCGACCAGGCCCAGGGACAGGTGGCAGTGCAGAGCCGCAGCGCGCCCCAATGGAACAGCGAAAAACAGCTATGGGAGTGGTGGTATTGGGGCTATTATCGCGTGCCGCCCTATGGCAAATATCACGCCAGCGAGCGTTCGCTCAGTTGTTACGCCACCTCCAGCGACGGTATCCACTGGGAGCGACCTACTCTGGGGCTGTACGAATGGCGCGGCTCGCGCCAGAACAACATCGCCCGGGAGCCTGCGGAGGAGCGCACGCTCTATCACATTGTGCGCGATGAACACGACAGTGACCCGCAACGGCGCTACAAAGCGCTCTTCGATGTGCATGATCGTTATCTCGGCGTCTCGCCCGATGGCTTCACCTGGACGATGCTCGACACGCCGCCCATCCCCAGCCAGGATGAATCCCACTTTCTTTTTGACGAAGGTAGCGGTCAATTTCTGGCCTTTGTCAAACAACCCACCGATTGGGGGCGTTCGGTCTGGCTGGCGACCAGTCGCGACTTTCAACACTTTAGCGAAGCGCAACTCGTTTTTCACAGCGATGCGACTGACCGCGCAAATCGCAAAGCACGCATCCAACAGATCATCGCCGATTCCGCCTATCTGGCGCCGCCGTTGGTCGATGGGACCGACCACATTGCCCAGGTCTACCAGATGGCGGTGTTGCCCTATGCGGGTCTCTATGTCGGCTTTCCGGTCATCTTCAATCCGGCGGGGGCGATCCCACCGCCGCACATGAACTACACCGCCCTGAACCAGGTGGAGCTGACCGTCTCCCACGACCGGTTGCACTGGGAACGCGTGGCGGAGCGCGCCCTCTTTCTGCCTGTCGATCCCCACAGTGACGCCACCTACGGCTGGGCGCAAAAGCTGCTCTGTGGCACCCCCCATATCCACGACAAGCGAGAGATTTGGATCTACTACAACGCACTGCGTTTCCGCGGCCCGCGTTCGCTATACAAAAATATCCCTGACGTCTACTTTGAGGATCAGAGCGCGCTGGTGCTGGCCAAGTTGCGATTGGATGGGTTTGTCTCTCTTGACGCTGAAAGAAAAGGTACGATTGTCACCCAACCGTTTCACGCTCAGGGCGGACAACTCTTTGTCAACGCCATTGCCAACACCGGTGCTGTCCGTGCAGAACTCCTTGATGCCGAGAGCGGGCAATCCTTACCTGGCTTTTCGGTGAACGAAGCGACTGCTTTGCAGGGCGATCACCTGCGCGGTCGTGTAGGCTGGCAAGAGCAGATGACTCTCCCGCAGGATCGGGCAGTGCTTGTGCGTTTCCACTTGGATCAGGCGCAGCTATATGCATTCTGGGTGGAGAGCCAAGTCTAAACCCAAAAGAAGAGTGTTCTATCCATCTCGCGCTCAACCTCCATGCAAGGAGCCGTTATGTACGCCATCGACTTTATCTCCGAGTTCAGCGTTGACCCGATTGCCGAGCCTGATACGACGCTGGCGCAGTTGTTGCAGCAGACCGAAAAGCATAGCACGACGCTGACGCTCACCACCTCCAAACGCGGCTTGATGAACCAGGTGCCCAAAGAGGCGAACGCCGAAACGTTGACCGTCGTTCAGCAACACCCGCGTTTGCTGCCAGTGGGCGTCCTCGACCCGCGCCACTATCTGGGCTGGCAAGATGACCTGCGCACCTGTGTCGAAGGTGGCTGTATCGCCTTCCGTATGGCAGCGGGGCCGCAGGGCTGGTCGCCCAACACGCTGATCTTCCAGAAAATGGTCGAAGCGGTTGGCAAGGCGGCGACCAGACAACCCTTGCCGATCATTGTCGATTTCAACGGCGCGGGCAAAGAGGCGCTGGAGTGGATCCACATTGTCGGCGCGACCAGCCAACGCTTCAACGTCCCTGTGGTATTGAATGAGGTTAGCTACGGCTATATGGGCGAGCTGATTACTGTCATGCAGGAATATCCCACCGTCCACGCCGCCATCCGCTGGCTCTGCCTGGCCGACGGGCTGGAGGTGATGGTGGAGGCGGGCGTCGGTCAACAGTTGCTCTATGGCAGCAACGCACCCAAGTTCTCCATCACCGCGCTGCGCAACCAGGTGTTGATGGCGCGTCTCAGCGATGAGCAGAAGCAGGCGATTCTAGGGGGCAACGCCCTGCGTCTGCTGGGGATGGACCTGGAGGAGTTGCCTGTCGAACCACTGCTGATCCGCACCCAGGCAGATTTGCCCGACAGACCGATCATCGATATGCACGCCCACGTCTCCGGCTTCCATGTGGCGCAGCCCTTCAACACGCGCACCGAGACCAATGTCCACGAACTCTCGGCGCGCTGCAACATCGAGCTGACCGTTGTCTCCTCCTACAACGCCATTAACTACGACATGCGCGAGGGCAACGCCGACACTCAGAAGTTCCTGGATCGTTACCCAACCCTGCGCGGCTATGTCACGGGCGACCCCCGGGACATCCCCGGTTCGGTGGAGCAGATGGAGCGTTATTTCCAAGACCCGCGCTTTGTCGGCGTCAAACTCTACTGCCCCTTTGGCGGCAATATGGCCACGCAACGCATGCAGGACCTGCTGGTCGAGGTGGCGAAATTTGGTCGCCCGGTCAAGATCCACATGGACGAGGACGGCTCGCCCTACCCCGGTCTGCGTCAGGCCGCGCTGCGCAATCCTGACCTGGTCATCATCAAAGCGCATGGGGATGATGTGGATGGGGCGCGCCAGATCGCTGACCTGCCCAATGTCTACTTCGAGTTTTGCAGCAGCGGCATCACTGCCGGCAAAATCCGCCGTGTGATCGATCTGTTGGGGCCGGAGCGCATCTTTTTTGGCACAGATCAGCCTCTCTTTGCGCCCTGGTTCGAGTATGGCGCTTACCTGGATGCCTTCAAGGATGAGCGGGAAGCAGACCTAATCCTCCGGGAGAATGCGCGGCGGGTCTTCAAATTGACGTAGACCTGCAGGGCAATTGTATCGCGATTGCCCTGCACTTGCCTCCCCATTTTGGGCAGTGACCAGTGTGAATAATTCGCCTAGGCGTGGTTCATTTGGACTGCACGACATCTTTACAATTCGATACAAGGAGTAGGCGCGCCCACGTGCCGGTCGTAGTCGAGTCAACGCCGCACGTGGGCATACAGACTCCTCTCCATTTGTAAAGATCATTCGATGGCAAGATGAACCACGCCGAATTGAATTACTTAAGGATTTGCGCGGATTCAATCTGCGAAGATCGGCGGTTTCTGCGTAATCTGCGTCCCTATGTTCGTTGTTATCCGTGCCGCCAGGCATGTCACCTGTGTGTCATTCTTTTTCCTCAACAAAGGAGAGTCCCATGAAAACCTACCGCGCTGCCGTCATTGGCTGTAGTCGCATGGGCGGCTTTATCGACAACGAAGTCGTTGGCTCACCCAAGATGGCTTTGCCCTATTCTCACGCCGCCGGCTATAGGGCCTGTGACCGCACCGACCTGATCGCCTGTTCCGATGTGCGCACGGATGTGATGGCAGAATTTGGGAAACTCTACAAAATCCCTCCCAGCGCTCAATACACCGACTATCGGGAGCTGATCGACAAAGAGCGCCCCGAAATCCTCAGCATCGCCACCCAGCCTGAACAGCGCGCCGAGATTACCATCTATGCCGCCGAGCACGGGGTCAAGGCCATTTACGCCGAAAAGGCTATGTCCGCCTCGCTGGGCGAAGCCTACGCGATGGTCGAGGTGTTGGAGCGCAATGGCGTCTTCTTCAATCTGGGCACCAACCGGCGCTGGTCCATTGCCTATGACCAGATGAAGGCGCTGGTCGACAGCGGCGAACTGGGCGCGCTCAAGAATGTCATCATCTACAACAACGGCACACTTTTCAACACGGGCAGCCACTACATCGATCTGGTCATGCGCCTCAACAGTGACCATCCGGCGCTGTGGGCGCAGGGCAATCTGCGCGCCAGCGATGACATTTTCGATGGCGATATTCTGCGCGAAGACCCGGTGGGCGAGGGGTTGGTCTACTTTGCCAACGGCGTCACCGGCTACCTGCTGGTGACACCCCGCGGCGGCGACATCGAAGTGATCTGCGAAAATGGCACGCTCACCGCCTACAACGATGGGCTGGAGTGGCATCTACGCCGCCGTGAGCCAATCGATCCACAAGGGCGCACTGGGTTGGTGACAGCGCCTTACCCAGAGCCGCCCATCGCCAGCAGTACACTGCGTCTGATCGAAGACCTGGTACATGCCCTGGACACAGGGGAAGCGACCCGGGGTGGACCTCGTATCTCCCTGGCAAGCACCGAACTGATCTTTGCGTTGATTGAGTCCCACCGACAGGGCGGGGCCAGAATTGTTCTCCCCGTGCAGGAACGCATGTTACGCATGCAACGCAACCGCGGGCCAAACAGACCAAAATATAGCGTCTGATCATTGTTGGAGGAAAACTGACATGAACAAAAACTATCGCGTCGCCATCATTGGCAGTGGGCGCATGGGTGGTTTGATCGAAGATGAGATTGCAGCGGGCAACTTTTCCAAGCCCTACAGCCACTTCGCTGCCTACGCTGCCATAGCGGAGACAGAGGTGGTCGCCGTGGCCAACCGGGGCGCCGAGCGTCTGCAGCGCTTTGCCGCCCGCTTTGGCGTCACCAACACCTATCTCGATTACCGGGCGATGATCGAAAAAGAAAAGCCCGACATTGTGAGCGTCACCACGCCCTCCTTTGCCCGCGCCGAGCCGATCATCTTTGCCGCTGAGCATGGCGTGGCCGGCATCTATGCCGAGAAGGGTCTCTGCGCGTCCCTGGCCGAGGCGGATCGGATCGTGGCCGCCTGCCAAGCGAACAATGTTGCATTTAATTGGGGTGCCATGCGTCGTCATCACGATGGCTACAAAAAGCTGCGGGCGGCCATTGCCCAGGGCGACATTGGCGAACCCCGATTTGCCACGATGTACTTTTACACAGACCTGATCAAACATCACCCCCACACTCTCGATCTGGTCGCCATGCTCTTGGGCGATCCCCAACCGCTCTGGGTGGAAGGACGGCTGATCGAGCCAGGTGATCCCTTTGATCCTAGCCCACGACGCTCCCATCCCCTCTACGACGCGGCAGGCCATCGCTATCTGCCTTCGCCTGGCTTCGAGATCGCCGATCCCATGGTCGGCTTTTATCGGGTGGGCTATGCGGGGGGAACTGAAGGGATTTTCGTGCCGCGCCGGGGTTCGTTCGACGTGGAGGTGCATGGTTCGGAAGGACGGGCCATTGCCTGGGAAAACGGCGCCGACTTTCGCATCCGCCGTACCAATGGCAAGACGCAGACCAGCGAGGAGACGATCTTTCGCCCGAGCGGCGAAAGTCCCACGATCTGCACCATCCGTGACATTCTGCACGAGATGGAGACGGGCGAGCGGACAAAAGGTAACCTGGATATCACTATGCAGAGCGTGGAGGTGCAGTTCGGTCTGGCCCATTCCCATTTGCAGGGAGGGAAACGGGTCACACTGCCGGTGGCCGATCGCACGCTCTATATTCCCGGTGGATAGAGGAGCTTTCTGATGAGGATGCGAGTTGCCATTGCCGGTTGCCATCGTATGTTGCAGCCCCAGTTGGCCGGTCACAACTTTGCATCGGCCTGTGCTGCGCTGCCAGAGACCGAAATGGTTGCGGTCTACGATCGGGGCGCAGAGACACGCGCCGACTTTGTCCGCTGTTGGGGCGAGATGCCGGCCTATGACGATTACGCTGCCATGTTGCGCGAGGTGCAGCCCGATCTGCTCTGCATCGCGACCCGGCAGACTTTACACGCCGCGCAGATTGAGCAGGCCGCGGCGGCTGGTGTGCGGGGCATCCTCTGCGACAAGCCGCTGGCTACCAGCCTGATCGAGAGTGACCGCATCATTTCTGTCTGCCGTGAGCAGGGTATTGCATTGGCCTTTGCCCTGGATCGGCGTTGGCACGATGCCTATCGCCATTTGCGCCGCTTGATTGCCGAAGGAATCGTGGGAAAGGTGACATCTGTTCTGGCCTTCGGCTCCCCGAACCTGATCAACCACGGCTGCCACTGGTACGATACGGCGCTGATGCTGCTGAACGATCCAGAGCCGCTGTGGGTAAGCGGCTGGGTAGATGATCTGTCCAACGAACCGGCGGACTCACGACGGCGGATGGACCCAGCGGGGCGCGGTCAAGTGGGGTTGGACAATGGGGCTGTCCTTTCTATAATGGCGGATGGCGGACAACGACCCGCTTTTGAGGTCATCGGTGAGGCGGGTCGGCTGCTCATCTTGCAGGATGCAGAGTTGTGCTATCTCTGGACAGAGGGCGGCGCGGCCGGGGAGTCGGGGCTGCGCCCCCTGGCAATACCGCCGAATCCAGGTCCATGGCCGGCTGGGCCAGCCATGGTGCGTGATCTGGTGATGGCCGTGGCGTCGCATTCCCCGACGGCCTGCGATATTGAGCAGGCGCGTCGGGCCACAGAAATTGGTTTTGCCATTCACATCTCCCATATGCGTGATGCTGCCCGGGTAATGCTACCCGCAATGGACAGAACACTATCCATTCCATCCTTTCCGTGGGGCAACGAATAACGAGAAATTGACCCCCGCAATCGGTGAATATGCCCGTGTCTATCCCATCCCCATTTGCGCGTGAAGGGTAACACAGCACTCGGTTGGACAAAAAAAGCGATTTGACAAGTGTAGATGAGTAACCTAAAATTTAAGTGTAGGACAATCAGACACATTTTCTAAAGAGTATGCTATCAATCACCGCCTGCCATTAACATCTGGGAAGGTAGACTCATGCCCATCCATGTGACTTCAATCCGGAAAATTTTCAACGATGGCAATCACAATGCCTTCACCGATCTGTGCCGCTTTCAGGATCGATATTATCTGGCCTTTCGCAGTTGTCCAGACGGACACATGATATTTACAACGTCGAGAATTGTGGTTATGTCCAGTCGTGACGGTCAGGATTGGGAAGAGGTCCACGCCTTCAGCGTACCCAAACGAGATGTCCGCGACCCTCATTTTCTTGTCTTCCAGGGGAAGCTCTTTGTCTACACCGGTACCTGGTGGGTGGATACGTCAGACACCCCTGAGCGGGACGTAAATGATCATCTGGGTTTCTGTGCCTGGAGTGAAGACGGCAACACATGGCACGGCCCGCGGATGCTGGACGGCACCCATGGTTACTACATCTGGCGGGCCGCCACCCACAACGGTGTGGCCTATTTGAACGGGCGGCGTATCCGCGATTTTGAAGTAGTTCCCCGCCGGGCAGAACCAGCGGAATACATGGAGTCCTGGCTGCTCCATAGCCCGGATGGCTTTACCTGGGTACCTCTGGGACTGATTCAACCCACACTTGGGGATGAGACAGCTCTGCTCTTGGAAGAAGATGGCAGCATGTTGGCAGTGGCTCGCGCTGGTGGTCGTCCGGCCCAACTCTGCCGGGCACAACCGCCCTATACCCAATGGACGCGCGTGGAACTGGATCGACATATAGGCGGACCGTTGCTGACCAAATGGGGCAATCATTATCTGGTCGGTGGGCGCAAACGGCTTGGCGACGCCCCAGCCGTGACGTCCCTCTACGAATTGATCGGCGACCAATTGCAGGAGATTGCTGAACTCCCCAGCGGCGGCGACAATTCCTATCCTGGCTTTGTGACGCTGTCAGCAAGCGAGGGCCTCCTTTCCTTCTATTCCAGCCACGAAGGCAGCGGCACGAGCCTGGCACCTTCAGCCATCTACCTGGCCAAACTCTCCCGGGCGTAGTCTGTATTGACTATCCCCCTCAGCATTTGATCCACCCGCAATCCAGGACACTTTCGAATGCTCCCGTTTATTTTACGCCGCATATTGCTGATGATTCCCACCCTGGCGGTGATCAGCCTGATCTCTTTTGCGATCATCGAGGCTCCACCGGGCGATTATATGGACGCCTATGTCGATCGGCTGACGGCTCAGATGGGGACGGTGGAACAATCCGAGATCGAGGCACTGCGAGACCGTTATGGGCTGGACCAACCCTGGTACGTGCGTTACTGGCGCTGGATCAGCGGCGTGATGCAGGGCGATCTGGGGCGTTCCATGCAGTGGAACCAGCCGGTGAGCAAGTTGATCGCCACCCGGCTGCCGTGGTCTCTGGCGGTTTCGATCTCTTCCCTTCTGCTTGTCTACATCATCAGCATTCCAATTGGCATTTACTCGGCCAGCCGTCAGTACTCACCGGGTGATTATATGGCTACCCTTGTCGGTTTCCTGGGGCTGGCGACACCCGATTTTCTGCTCGCCCTCATCTTTCTGTGGCTCTACTTCCTGGGGACCGGCAATGTAGCCGTCGGTCTCTTCTCTGACGAATATATGACCGCACCCTGGAGCTTTGCCAAATTTCTTGACCTGATGAGCCATATCTGGTTGCCTGCACTTATTGTAGGAACTTCAGGCACAGCCGGTCTGATCCGGGTCATGCGGGCCAATCTCTTGGACGAACTCCAGAAGCCCTATGTGATGGTGGCCCGCGCCAAGGGACTCAAGGAAGGCCGGGTATTGGTCAAGTATCCTCTGCGCATCGCCATGAACCCGGTGGCCAGCACCATCGGTTGGACTCTGCCTGCCCTGGTCAACGGTGAACTGCTGGTCTCAATGGTGCTGGGGCTACCCACATTGGCACCCCTCTTTGTGAGTGCGCTGTTGAGCCAGGATATGTTCCTGGCGGGCAGTGTGGTCTTCATTTTGAGCATCCTGACATTGATCGGAACCCTCGTCTCGGACATTGTGCTGGCCTGGCTGGATCCCCGCATTCGGGAGGCGATATGACCTTATTAAATGCAAGTCCAGAGAATCCCCGTCTGGAAACTGCCCCTATTATTAAAGACGAGAAGCTGTTGGTTGCGTCCCAGTGGCAGCTCATCCGCTGGAAGTTCGCCCGCCATCGGGTAGCGGTATTCTCCCTCATTGTGCTGATTATCTTCTATCTATCGGCTATTTTTGCGGAGTTTGTCGCGCCCTATGATCCAGGCCATTACGACGCAGACCTGACCCTGGCCCCGCCCCAATCGCTCCACTTCTTCGACAACGGAAAATTCCAGTTGCGACCTTTTGTCTATGGGGTGGCGTCTGAATATGACATGAACACCTTCAAAACGACCTATACCGTGGACAAAGATTTGAAGTATCCGCTCCATTTTTTTGTCCAAGGTGACCCGTACAAGCTATGGGGCCTTTTCGAGAGTGACCGCCATCTCTTTGGAGTGGAGGAAGGCACTGTTTTTCTGTTCGGTTCAGACAATATGGGGCGGGATGTACTTTCCCGCGTGATCCACGGCGGGCGTGTCTCACTCTCCATCGGACTGGTAGGCATCGCCATCAGTTCGCTGATTGGCATCTTTGTGGGCGGCATCTCAGGCTACTACGGCGGGGTAACGGATATGATCATCCAGCGCATCATTGAATTCATCCGATCCATCCCTACATTGCCTCTGTGGATGGCCTTGAGCGTGGCCCTTCCCCCTACCTGGACAATTCTACAGGTCTACTTCGGGATCGTGATGATTCTCTCCCTGGTGGGCTGGACCGGTCTGGCCCGGGTTGTACGGGGCAAATTTATGTCCTTGCGCGAAGAAGATTTCGTGATGGCTGCTCAACTCAACGGCTCCACAGAGATACGCACCATTTTCAAACATATGCTCCCCTCCTTTTACAGCCACGTCATCGCCTCCCTCACCCTGAGTGTGCCGGGGATGATTTTGGGCGAGACGGCTCTCAGTTTTCTGGGGCTGGGCCTGCAGGCACCGGCGGTGAGTTGGGGGGTGCTCCTGCGCGATGCTCAGTTTATTCGGGTGTTGGCCTCATCGCCCTGGCTTCTGCTACCCGGTGCCTTCGTGGTATTGGCTATTCTCTGCTTCAATTTCGTGGGCGACGGTCTACGCGACGCTGCCGACCCCTACGCAACGATATTGAT
>JACQGT010000678.1 GCA_016199425.1 Chloroflexota bacterium | reverse complement strand
GTATCGAAACCAAGCGGGCGGGTACCCTCTGGGTGCCGTTCGCTTGATTTCGATACGCCTCGCAGACTCGGCTACTCAATCTGCGCTCACTGATCCGCCTGAATCGTTACCCGGCGATAATCCCGGCTTTCGTCCTACCCCACCATCTCACCCAGCCGGACCAGCGCCCGCCGCCCCTCCGCCGCGAAGCCGTGATACTGACTTTCCTCGCCCCAGACGACGGCCGCGAGAGCGTAGTGGACGTGGCCGACCAGCCGCTGGGCTTCTTCTATGTGGGAGAAGGCGCGACCGTAGCCCTTGTGGAAAGCGTCTATCAGCGCCGGGCGCAGAAGCCACTCCCAGCTGGGATAGCGGGTGAAATCCGCCACCCGCGCGTCCCAGTGGGTAAATTCGAAGTCGATGACGCCTGCCCAGCGGCCATTTTCGTCCACCAGCCAGTTGGCGGGGCCGTAGTCCCGGTGGCACGGGGCTGGGCGCTCGCCGGCAAAGGCGGGCAGCAGACTCCGGGCGCGTTCCACCAGGGCCGTCTCAGCCGGCGCAAGAGAGCCAACTCGCGCTCCCCGCGCTAGCCAGCCGTCCAACTCCGCCCCCACATACGCTTGCGCATCAGTAATGGCTATGCCAGCGGGGCTGCCATTCCCCAGGCACGGGCCGAAGAAATCGCCCTCGGCGCAGGTGTGCAGGGCCACCAGCGCCTCCCCGGCCCGCCGCCACACGGCCAACTCCTGCTCGGCGGGCAGCCGAACTTCGTCCAGAATCCGCCCCGGCAGGCAAGTGAGCAGCAGGGCCAGGGGTTCTGTGTCATGCGCACCCAGCAGCCGGGGGGCATAGCCGTCGAAAGCCGACGCCCACGCGCTGTAGGCGTGGACTTCGTTGTGCCAGCCCGCCTTCTCCCGATGGATTTTGAGGTAGTAGTCGCCGGACTCGGCGCTCACACGCAACGCGCCTGTGCGTTGGCCGGGGTGTTCCCGGCTGGAATCGGAAAGCAGTTGGACTGGCCCCAGGATGCCCTGGCACCAGTCCAACAAGCCCGCCATAGGCGTGCGGCTCTCATCCACGGCTGTTTACGCCCACCCTATCCAGTCCCGCACCGGCCCCTTCTGTAGCCGGGCGTAGAGATCAGCCCACTCGGGCGAGCCATCGTCGTTGCGAATCTCGATACGCACACCCGGCTCCTGGGCCGGATCGTTGCCCGCCATAAAGTGCGGCCAGCAGTGGTCACGCATATTGGCAAAGTGAACTGTACGCCTCCCCGCCCAAACCACCGAAAGGATGTGGCGTTCGTCGGGCAGCCGGTAGGGCGGCTGCATTTTATAGCGGTCCAGCGCATCTTCGTTGACCTCCACGCCCAGCCCCGGCCCTTCAGGAACTTTCAGATAGCCGCCCTGAATGGCGAGCGGTTGGGTGAGCAGGCTGTCGCTGTAGTTGTTGAGACAGGTGATGGTGGGCCATTGGGCAAAGGGCAGGACAGCGCCCAGATGGGCAGAGAGCGCAGTGATGAGACCGACGCCTACCAGTTGCAGCCAGAAAGGTTTCTCAAACGCGGCGGCCAGCGCGCCCTCGCGCAGCACACGGGAGACGCCGCCGCCGATGACGAAACCATCGCAGACCGCCTCGCGCACGGCAGTGGGGAAGGGCGGTTCGCCGAAATGCAGCGCGATGGGGTGGGCCACTTTGCGGCGCAGCTCGCGCAATCCTTCCACATCCCGCTGCAAGATGGGGCCTTCGTAGATGGAGACCCGTTCGTAGCTGTCCAGCTTTTGCAGGACGGGGGCGGCGGTGCCCACATTGAGCAGCATACTGTTCCAGTCCAGGTCCAGCCGGTAGTGGGGCGGCGTCACCGCGCTGATCGCCTCTACCTGGGCGTAGACATCGATCCAGGGCCGGGCTTTGAACTTGTGAAAGATGTAGCCCTGGGCCAGCGCGTCCTGGGCTTCGCCCGCCAGATCTTCCGGCTCCATTTTGGTGTTCCACCAGGCGATGGGGGTCCATTCCCGCACCTGGGGCAGATTAAACAAGCGGTGAACCGGCGCGCCCAGCGCCTTGCCCACCACATCGTACAGGGCCATTTGCAAACCTGCGCCCAGGCTGTCGTCGCCCAGGAAGTCCACCGGATTGCGCCCCATCACCCGCTGCGGCCCGTCTTCCGGCACACGTCCCCAAGTGTAGTGGGGCAGCGTCTCCCCATAGCCGACGGTACCGTCGTCGGTCGTCACCCGGATGATCTCGACGATCTGCCATTGCCAGACCAGCAGGGCGTTCCAGCGCTGCACCCGGGGCGTAAAGGGCACGCGCAGGGTGATGCGCTCGATATCTGCGATGCGTAGTGGGGGTTTCATTGTCCGTTTCCTTTGCTGATGGGGTTGATTCGTGTACAAATTACACACGGAAGGGTGGGGTTACTTGCCGGATCGGGCCAGCTCTTCCAGAATCTCAAACTGTCCGGCGTGATAGGATTCGTGAAAAACCAGATAGAAGTTCAGCCGGTCGTCGACGGTCGTCCCCCGTTCCTGGTCGTAGATTGCGGCCAGCCGTTCGACGGGCATGGCTTCCAGGGCAGCGATGACCTGGGCGGAAGCGTCCTGCAGGCGGCTCAGCAGCGTCTCCAGTGGAATCGCTTTGCTGCTGTCGGTGAGAGGTTCGGAGCCGCCGCCGTAGATGGCGAATTCTGCCGGGTCGGGCTTGCTGACCCCATCAATGACGCCCAGATAGTCCATACGGTAGACCAGAATATGGCCCAGATTCCAGTTCATGCAGTTGCCGGGAAAGGGCAATTGCTTCATGCTGTCGGCGTGGGTCAGCCCTGCGCTGCGCCGTTGGATGATACCGTCGATCCGTTGCAGGGAGTTGATGTATTGGGTTACGGTTGGCATTGGGTTGTTCCTTGTGGGCGAAGAGTGGCTTTGTCGAGGGTGCTGCCAGGATATTATATCACTTGCGGGAAAGATTTCCGCTCATATCGATGACTCCAGTGCAAAAAGCCAAAGAGCACACCGCGGAGGCGCGGGGAGCGCGGAGGGTACGCGGAGATTTTCTCCTGAACTCCTCCGCGAACTCCGCGTCTCCGCGGTGAGATTCCCCTTTTTGCACTGGAGTCATCGATTGGCGCGCCGGAATGCCGGTACTTCGTGGGTCTGCGACGGGCAAGTGCTTGCAACGCGATTGACGAAATGACAAAAAGCGGGCATGATTCCCAACAGTGAGAAGCGAAACCGAGTCACTGATAACTGCTCACTGATGACTGCAACGGGATATTCGTTGCGCCCGCCTGCGCTCTTCCACCCCCCACCCCACCACCAGAGGAATTTCTCATGCCGAACCAAGCCACCGCCTTCGCCCTGATCGGTGACCGCTACCACAATTCCGACTACATCCGCACCGCCCTGCGCCGCACGCTGGCGCAAGGGCTGGGCCTGGACATCGACTTCACGGACGATGTGACTCTGCTCAACGCAGAAAATTTGAGCGGATACCGCCTGCTCATCCTCTTCCGGGATGGGATGATCTGGCCCAACGGCTACGGCGAAAGCGCCTTCTGGAACGGGCGGGCCGATGTGGTGCCCATCACCAGCGACCCGCCCCTGCCCGCGTTGGAAACCCGCATGGAGTATTGGATGACGGCGGCCCAGGGCAAAGCGGTCCGCTCCTTCGTGGAGCAGGGCGGCAGCGCGCTGCTCATGCACAACGTCACGTACATTGCCACGGACAACGCCGATTTTCGTCACACCCTGGGCGCCGCCACCGAAGGCCACCCTCCCGTGCGCGCCTTCAAAGTGGAGATCACCAACCGGGCGCATCCGATTATGCAGGGAGCAAGTGACTTCGTCGTCACCGACGAACAGCACTATATGACCTACGACAATGACCCCCAGCACGTACTCATGCGCAGCCACAACGAAGACGGCTTGACCTACAAAGAGTTGGGGACTTCCTGCGAGGCGGGCTGGGCCTACGACTACGGACAGGGGCGGGTCTGCTACCTGGCGCCGGGTCACACCATCGCCGCCCTGTGGAACCCGGTCTACGTGGGCATCCAACAGAATGCCGTGCGCTGGCTGTTGCGCCAAATTTGAGCGTTGTGGGAGAGAGGAGACGAGGGATGATTCTACTGCAAATCTACTTTGTGATTGCGGACGAACAGGCCGCTTCGTTTGAAGCGATGTTTGTCGATGCTTATGTGCCGGCCCTGGAAAAGCAGCCGGGTTACGCCGGGGCCACACTGCTGCGCCTCTTTCCGCCTGCTGTTGCCCAGGAGATCGGCGCGGCAGAGACCCCCTTCAACTACCAGATGGAGTTGCGCTTCGACACGGAAGCGAACCGCCGTTTGTGGGCTGCCAGCGCAGAACACAGCGTCGTCTGGCCGCAGGCCCAGGGGATGGCGAGTCAGGTAGCCTGGCGCGGCTACGACGTCGTGGGGTGATCTGTTTGAACGCCACCTACTACACCGACCTGGCCGTGGCTTATCTGCGCGGCCAGGCGGGTCTGGCTGATCACCATCTCCTCAAACCAGACGAGTACTGCATCCACCACAGATGGCAGACGTGGTCGGGTCGGCAAAAACCGTGTGGCGCTGTCCGTTGACGGTGTAGGGGTGGACATGGCAGTTTCTACGCCTCCTCAAAGCCGAAGCTGTCGAAGCGCAGAGTGCGGGCGTTTTCCGTCACCGTGCGCACCACCTGTTCCGGCGCGCCTTCGGGCAGGCTGGCGTGGATTTCCAGGCTGATCGTCACCTCCGCGCCCACCAGACTGGTCAGGTGTTGCAGGATTTCGTCGGCGATCACACCCGTCTCCCGGCCCAGGCGCATGGGATTGAGCGTCACGCTGCCGTAGAAACGGCGCAACCTGCGCTCGCGCACGGCTGTGACGGGCGGCGGGGCAGGCGTAGGATAGCCGCCATGCGTGGGTGGTGTGGAGGGTGTGCCGGGCGCGGGGACAGCGGTCCGCTCGGCGGCTGGCGCTTCGGCCTCCAACTGACGCTGGGCCGCCTCGGGCCGCACCAGCAGCGCCGCGCCATCCAGGACGACAGAGGCCCCGGGGTCCCCGGCCTTCAGATTCAAATAGCGGCGACGGCTGGCGTCCCAGCCCTCGGCGTAGGCAAACTTCTCCCGCCAGGTGAGCAGGCCGATGCCGGCGCGGATGGCTTCCAGCAGCACCGCCGGGTCGCGCAGCCGGGGCAGATAGGGGTAGCGGGCGAAATACTCCCACAACTGCTTGACGCCCAGATGCTCTTGCCCCTGCCAGAGATCGTAGCGATCCAACTCCATCACCAGGCGCAAAGCGGCCAGCGCGCTGATCATCTGCTCGGTGGACTTCAGCTTTTTGCTGGCGCGCACCGCAATCGGGTCATTGCCCTGCAGCCGCTGTTCTTCCCACGTCAGACTGGCAGGGTTGCGGGCGTCGCTCTGATAGGGCACCAGCAGCCAAATGTACGTCTCCCGGATGCGGGCGTCGACGGTTTCGTCGGCCTGCTCCCGTTTGGTCTGGGCCTGCCCCCGCTGGAAGGCGTCCAGATTGAGCGCATCCCGCTCGTCGTCGATGGACTTCCAGGCCAGGAACTGGCGCACCCCCTCCTCCAATTCCGCCAGCCGGTTGCGGTCCGCGGCCAGAAAGGTGAGCATATTCTGGTAGAGCCGCGGCCCATTGCCCCGTTGGCTGTAGATGGTGCGCGACTCTCGCATAGCCTCGCTTTCCTGATTGCGCGCCGAGTGGGGATGGGTGGGGTCGAGGATGACCAGACGCACGCTCTGCTCGTCGGGCACATCCCCGCTGCTGGCCGGCGCGGCGTGGACACCGGCCAGCTCGCCCCGCTGCCGGTCGGCGCGCAGACGGCGGCGTAGCTCCTCCCACACATATTCCACATCCAACGCCGCGGCCCGCTCCTGGGCTGTGCGGGTGACGCTGGGCTGGGTGCTGAACCAGTAGCGGTTGCGGTTGACGTAGAGGTGGGTGGCTTCGTCGGCCAGACGGCGCAGGGCGTCGCCAAAGGTTGCCACACTCTCGCCGGGCTGGACACAGCCCAGTTTGATGGTGCGCTCGTCCAGGCCGGGGTTGTTGGTGCGAAAGGTGGGCGCAGAGCCAAAAAAGATCGTGCGCGCCACGCGCCGGGTGGCGGAATAGCGGCCCAGATTGGGGTTCTGCCGGTCCAGGGCCAGGGGCAGGGACGTGGGGCCGTCGATGTCCAGGTCCAGCACAGGCGGCCAGTTGTCCTCCAGATAGCGGGTCAGCTCGGAACGGACTGCGCTTTCTTCCAGGGGCACGCTGGCGGGGAGAATGAGCAGATTGGCGTCGTTGCGCTCCCACAGGGCGTGGATCACCGCCGCCATCAGACGCAGCACGCCCCGGGTGCGCTGGAACTTTTCCAGAGAGGACCAGTCGCTGTAGAGCCGGTCGAACAATTCTGGATGGATAGGGTAGGCCACCTGCATACGCCGGGCGTATTCGCTCTCTTTGCAGGCGGCGGGAAACTCCTGGGGCTGCTCCCGGTAGAGACGGGCGAAGGATTCCACCACCGCGTCCCGGGCCGGCGCTTTGTCCACAGCCAGGGGCTGGAAGAGGCGACGGCGCACGATTTCAAAACTCTCTTCCGCGCCGGCGGGCCGCCAGGCCGATTCTGTGCGGCTGAAGGTGTTGCGCAGACGGGCCAGGGCCTCCCGTCCCCCTTCGCCGCCGATTTCGATGTCCGAGGCGGGCAGACTGGCGACGAGCATTGTACGGGGCGCGCGCTTGGCCGCTTCGGTGAGGGATTGGGCGAAAGTGAGGTTGGCGTCGAAGGAACCGGCAGGCAGGGCGCTCTCTTTGTTGTAGAGTTGGCGCAGATAGGCCACCCACTCGTCGATGAGGATCAGACAGGGGCCGTAGCGCCGCAGCAGGTCGTTGAGCAGGTCGGAGCCGGGGTTGACGCCGTGGCGGTCGGAGTCGGCCAGCAGCGCGTAGCCCGCGGCCCCGCCCAACTGCCAGGCCAGCTCGCCCCACAGGGTGCGCACGACTGTGCCGTCCAGTTTGGTCTCTGGCTGGCCGGGGGCCAGGGCCGTGCCCACCAGCGCCACAGGCCGAGCCGTGCGGGGAATCTGGCCCACTTCCGCCTCTTCCAGCACAGACTCGACGCCGGGCAGATTGGCCGCGGTCGCGCCAGAAAAGAGATGGAAGAGGGCCAACATCGAGTGGGTTTTGCCGCCGCCAAAATTGGTCTGCAACTCCACCACCGGGTCGCCGCCGTTGCCGGAGAGACGGCGCAGCGCGGTGATGAGAAGCTGGCGCAGCCCTTCGGTCAGAAAGGTGCGCTGGTAGAACTCTGCCGGGTCGGTGTATTCGCTGGCCGCGCCGGCGTCGCCCCGATGCACCGCTGCCAGGTCCGCGGCGAACTCGGTCTGGCTGTAGCGCCCGGAAGCCACGTCCGGGTGGGGCGTCACCACCGCGCGCCAGGAGGGCAGACCGCCCAGGGGCTGGCCTTCGATGGGCGCAACCGCGGCTTTGCGCCGTTCGTTGCGCGCCTGTTCGGTGAAGCGGATACGCAGCAACTCCTGTTTGTGCTGCTCCAATTCTCTGGTTTGGGGCGCGGCAATGGCGGTGAGCAGCCGGGCCGCGCTGTCCAGTGCCCGATAGGCGTCGTCGCTGGAGAAGGCTTCCTGGTGCGCCCAGCGGTTGCGGATCTCGCGCAGCTCGCTGACCAGACTGCGCTCCGTGTGGCCCAGGGTTTTGCTAAAGACGGCGTTCCACTGATCCCACATAATTTTCAGAAGCGCGGCGCTGTCCAGATGTGCCTCCTCGCTGTCGAAGCCGTCGCGCAGACTGTAACGGGCCTGGGTCACCCACATCTGGCCGTATTCGGCCTGCATCTCCTGGGCCAGAAAGGGGCGCACCCCGTCCCTGAGCAGTTCCAGCGCTTTGCCGACCCGGTCGTAGTTGGAAAGTGCCATAGTCTTTTCCTGTCCTGGTGAGAACACGATTTCAGAATTGACAGATTTGTCTGTCGTAGGGCGGAATGGTATTCCGCCTGTTGTAGGACGGAATGGTATTCCGTCCGCGCTGGGCGGAATACCATTCCGCCCTACAGAGCATCCGGGCAGAGGAAATCGACGGTAACGCCGTACACTGCCAACCGCGCCTGAAAGTGCCACCAGTCTGTGTCGGTGGCGTTGAGAATCGGCGGTTGCTCCGGGTGGGCCAGGGCTACGGCCACGAATTTGTGGTCCGACGGATCGAAGGCGGCCAGCGCCGGGTCGTCGGGAAATTCGGCGAACAGTTGCGGAGCGGCCACATCAGTCAGCGCAACGAGGAAGCAGCGTTGCGGATTCGTCCAGTTGGTCAACACCCATTTGAGAAAGGCATCCCCCGCCCCCGGCTGCCCGGAAGAGCGCAATTGGCCTTTGTATTCGTTGAGGATGCGCCAGCCGCTGTCCAGCACCAGAACTTCGCCTCTCTGGACGCGGGAAACAGCCGCGACACAGGCCCGAATGCAGGCGGGCGACGCCTGGGCAGTGGCATCGCCGTTGGCCGTCTTAGGCACATTTGTATCGACGACGACGGCCATCGGCTCAACTACCCTTCATCTGGCGGGCCATCGCCGCGTCGGTCATCGCCACCAGTTCGCCCAATTCGTCGCCGAAGAAATTTTCGGGCCAGTTTGTGACATTGCCGAAAAGATCGATTTCAAGACGGTCGATCAGAGAACGCCCTTCGTCAGTCGTGACGAAATAGAGTGCGCTTTGCTGGCTGTCCAGTTTCTCCTCGGCGATGCGTCTCTGAATGCGACGCAACAGGTGTTCGCTGTGACTTTCCAGGATGATCTGAATCTTGCGCGTTTTTACTGCATCGATGAAGACATCCGCCAGTCCGGCCTGCACCGATGGATGCAGATGGATCTCCGGCTGCTCCAAAATGAGGGTGGAGCCTTCGGGCGCGTAGTAGCAGAGCGTGAGAACGGGCAGAATCTGGGAAACGCCAAAGCCCACGTCGGTCAACGCCACTTCGGTGGATGTGGCTGAACGCTTGACCCGCACCTCGTATTCCTTGCGATTTTCTGCAATCGGGCGCACAGAAAAGCTGTGGATCAGCCCCAAATCCCGCAGCCACTGGGTCACCCGTTCGGTGGCAGTTTGCTTGAGACGTCCCCGTCCTCTACTGATGATTCTCCCTTTGCGTTCGCCAGCCAATAACGCTGGAATCGCCAACTCTCCCCTGCGCCCCACATCCACCGGCTGTTCACCCGCCCAGCCGTAGATGCGATGGGGGTATTCGCGCAGAGGTCCTAAATAGTAGATGCCCTGCAGAGCCTCTTCCAAAGCCAGGGAAAGTTCGGAAAGAAAGCCGGCGTTCTGATAGTAGGCATTGACCTGATCGGGAAAACCGTAGAATTTGACCGGCGCGGGCAAAGCCCAGAGCCGTCCCCGGTTGCGTTTGAGTTCGTAGCCTTCGGCGACGATCTCGTACTCGCTGCGGGCCTGGCTGCCATTGACATTGGCCGTACGTCTGGTCATGCCAAAGCGGCGCTCCTCGCCTTCACTGGAAAAGCGCGTCGTGAACTCCTCCACCTGAAGGCCTTTGGAGTCGCCGGCCAGAGCCGCATGGAAGTCAAATCCATCGATTCTGAAGAGGGTAGCGCTGCCTTCGGGGTCAAGAATCCGCAGAGATTTAGACAACCCCCAACTCAGATCAAAGGTCATCGTTGCGGGCAGTTGGTGGGCAAAGATGACATCCGGGAGCGTTCCCAAATCCACGTAGGCCCGCTCGTCGCCCAAATGCAGAACGCGGCTGCGATCCGTCGATTCCGCGGTCTGTTTGAGCAGCAAGAGAGCCTGCAACAGACTGGTCTTGCCGGAACTGTTGCTGCCGAAAAAGCCGCTGATGGACGCCAACCGGATCGGCCCCGTATCTTCCCAGGATTTGAAATTCTGCAAACGCAGTTCTGTGAGCATCGGTCAATCCTCCGGCCGTGAAAGTCTTTACTCTGGTGTGGGTCTTCTTCGCAGATGCAGACAGTCGGTTATGGCTCTATTGTATCGTCATTTGTGACGTAAGGTCAATTTGCACCAACCGCCGGTCACGGATCGGCGGGGAGCAGGAACTACCCGGAATACGAAATACGAAATACGAAATACGAACTACGTCTACAACATCCTCCCCTGCACCGGACTGCGCCGCGCCGCCTCGCCGGCCATGCGTCCCACATCGGACCAGGCGACGACGAGGGCGTTGTAGGGCAGGGCTTCGGCGGCCCAGCCTTTGCGCTCGCACAGGGTGTAGAGCCGGTAGGCCAGGTCGCGCGCCGGGCCGCCCAGAGCGCCGAGACGGGCCAGCAGGTCGGCGGCGCGCACCTCGCCCTGCTTGTCGAGGGTGCGGATCAGATGCTGGGTGGCCTCCCAGACGGTGAGGCGCTGGTCGCTCTCCGGCTGCCAGCCGGCAGGGAGTTCGTCCCGGCGCAAGAGACGCACTTTGCCGGCCCGGGCGTGGAGGATGCCCGCGCCCACCATTCCCTGCACACTGGTATTCTTGGCTTTGGAGAGGGTCTCGGCGATGCCGTACTCGGCCTCGTCGAAGGCGTACTGCTCGAACCAGGCCAACGCCCAGCGGGTGTCCGGGTCGAACTCGCCCTCCTGCGCCGAGAAGTATTCGTCCAGGCTGCTGTTGATGAGGGCCAGGGCGGCGCGCACGCGCAGGGGCGCGCCGTCGGCCTCCACCACCCGGCGGTAGCGGCTGTAGATGGCCATGCCCGGCCCGATGGCGGCCTGGGCCAGGTCCACCGGCGCGATGTTGCCCCGTTGCAGATCGCGCAAGGCCCCGGGCAGTTCCCGTTGCAGGGCAGCCACAAATTCCCGGCGCGTGGCCAGGGGCGCGTCCTCCGGGCGCACGCGGCAGACGAGGACGACGGAGGAGGCGAGGGCGTTTGTGCCTTGACCGACCATTCTTGAACTCATTTCAGTATGAAGCGGCCACGTCCCGGTAATCTGAAAGTCAGTGCGGATCAGCCCTTCTAGCATTGTCTCCCAGCCGGTGGACGCTGTGCCACTCGTATCGCTCTCGGACTGCTTGAAGGCATAGTAAACTGTAATCGGATACTCGCGATGGGCTATTTCACCCATACGTGCGAATGCTCGTAATAGTCCGTCCTCAAAGAACTGTTGCGCTTTGTCGCCGTTACCGTCAAACCGGTAAGGTGAGGCGATCAGTTCTTCGGCTTTTGGCACAAGCATTGTATCAAATAGATTTGGATAAATACCGCCCAATGAACGTCTCATCCAAACATAGAAAAAGTCGCTCAAATCTGCGTAACCAATATTGTCGTAGTACGGGGGGTCTGTGCTTACAACTACACCCGTATTGTGAGTTAACTCCATCGCATTGGATGATACCGCCGGGCTATCTTACAGTGGGACTTACGACAATTTCATTGTTCTACAAT